>SLAD01000061.1 GCA_007126995.1 Kiritimatiellia bacterium
AAATCTGCCCTATATTTCCACGGCGGACTGGATGACCTTATCACCCGAAGTGCGGGTGCATGAGCCTCGCATGGCTCTGGATGCGGGGCCGACAGGCACGGAACTGCTGGAGCAGTTGATCTTGCAGGCGCATCCGGTTCTGCGGGCGGACGGGCGACTATACCTGGAAATTGGGGCTGGGCAAGGATCGGTGATCAAACAGATGCTGACGCAGCGTGGTTATCAAGACGTGGAGATCTTGCGCGATTGGGCGGATCGGGACCGGATAGCGAAAGGGGTACGCAGATGACATTGCCCGATCCACGTAAACGGCCGTCGATCCGTCGTCCTCTCGTCAGACGCTCGTCCAATAAATATGTTGGACCAATAATCTTTGTCAGCCTGCTCGCGCTCGTCCTGCAAATGGCGTGGATGCGGGACAATTTCGGCCAACTGGCCCGCCGGACGGATCGGGTGCCGTTCGATCCTGACTTGGTTGATCGTCTCAGCCAGCGCTTAATCGTGCAGTATGAGTGTGAGTATTGTCTCGGAAGCGGCTTACGGAGTGATCCGGATCGTCCGGGCGAGCGCGTGTTGTGCGCTATCTGTCGGGGCGTCGGTTATCATTCGGCTCGGCGCTATTATGAGGACGATCGAATGTGTCTTAATTGTGGCGGTATGGGGCGCACGTACGATGAGGCCGGCATCGCTGATTTCTGTAGCTTGTGTGACGGCCGGGGCATGGTGTCGATAGAGGGGGCGCTTGACCGCGACGATCAATAATCCCTCTGCCTTATCGCCCGCACAAAGTCGGCAACTCTTGGGCGCCCTGTTCGCGCTGGTGTTTGGCGTGGTCCTCTTCGTGTGTGTCACCGCTCCTGCGCTGTTTCATCTGCTTCTGATGACGGGCCGTCGCTACGAGGCGCTCACGAGCCTGCGTAACATCCCGTTCGAAACCTTTCTCGCGCGTTATGTCGTCATCTGCTTTGTCATCGGCCTGATTCCGCTGGCACGGCTGATCAAGACGTACTGGCGGGCCGCATTCGGTTTGGTGCAGATGGAGCGCTGGGGGCAAGCTATGTGGGTCGGGTGGCGGTTCGGCGTGCTGTCGGTGGCGGCGATCCTCTTTGTTGCTTGGGCATTCGGGGCTTACACGTGGGAACCCGTATCGACTACGCGCTTAATCGGCCGTTTGGTGGTCTACGGTATCGGCAGTTTCCTGATCGGGGTGATCGAGGAAGTCTTCTTTCGCGGCGCGCTGTTTGGCGCTCTTCGTCAGGTGATCCGCTGGGTGCCGGCCGCGATTGCAACCAGCGTATTCTTCGCCGCCATGCACTTCATTAGCCCGGAACATCCCGCGGGCATTGCCCATGCCCATTGGTATTCAGGATTCGCATTGCTGCCGCACATCTTTTTTCGCACCAGCGACCTCAGCCACTATTGGCCGTTCGCAATCAATCTGTTTCTGGTTGGACTCATTTTGTGTGCGCTGTATCAGCGGCATGGTCATGTTTATTACTTGATCGGTCTGCACGCCGGCTGGGTGATTGCGATGCAAGCCGGTCGCTTGCTATTTGAGCTTCAGCCTGGCTTGGATTCGTGGTTCTGGGGAACATCCACGAATGTCGCACGGTCCTGGCTGGCCACCATGATGCTTTCTTTGATGGCCGTGATCGCCTGCCGGATATCCTGGAAAGGCGTATTCAGCGGCGGCATCAAATAGATCACCGAACCGAGCGGACGCAGTAAGTAGCCGCGTTCGCGTAAGGCGTGCTGGACGCGCCGGGGCAGGGGTGGCGTGGCGTCGTCATCTACGAGTTCGACCACTCCGATGAGTCCGAGTCCGCGTACCTCGCGAACGGCTGGCAAGTCACTCAACACATCGAGCTCCTCGCGCAGCCGCGTGCCATGCTCGGCCGCTTGTGCAACCAGTTGCTCTTCTTCGTAAACCGCCAATGTTTCCAATGCGGCCGCTGCCGCGATCGGATTTCCGCTCCACGTGTGACCGTGATAGAAGGTGTGATCGGCGGGCATATCGGAAAAGGTTGCGTAGATGTCGTCACGCACGATCAATCCGCTCATCGGCAGGTAACCCGCCGTTAGGGCCTTACCCACACACACCATATCCGGGTCAATCCCGGCATGCTCAAAGGCGAACATGCGGCCCGTGCGCCCGAATCCCATGGCGATCTCGTCGACAATCAAGGGAATCGCCCACTCGCGACAGGTGGTCGCCAATTGGCGCAAATAGCCGGGCCCGTACATGATCATACCGGCCGCACCCAGGCATAATGGCTCAACAATCACTGCCGCCACCTCGTCCTGATGGGCCGCAATCCAATCTGCCACACCGGCAAAGCAGGGCGCATCACAAGCCGGATCCTGACAGCCGTTGCAGCGGGGGACCTCCAGCCGCCATGCTTCATTCAGCGCCGGGCGCAACAGCCGATGAAATTCCTCCAGGTAGCCAACCCCGATGGCGCCGAGCGTGTCCCCGTGGTAGGCCTCTTTCAGCGACACGAAGCGCGTGCGTTTCGGACGTCCAGTTTGATGCGCATATTGCAAGGCGACCTTGAGCGCGGCTTCCACCGAGCTGGCCCCGTCACTGGCGAATAGCACGTGCCGGTCCGGTGTCGGCATCAGGTGGGCCAGCTTCTCGGCGAGTTCGCGTGCCGGTGGATGACTCAGATTCCCAAGAATGCTGTGCTGAAGCTGTTCGGCTTGCTGCTGAATTGCGCGTACGATGCGAGGATGCGAATGCCCCAAACTGCAAGCCCACCAGGACGAAACGGCATCGAAATAGCGACGTCCGTCAGCATCTTCAAGGTAGCAGCCTTCGCCGCGCACGATCGTCGGTAGTCCCGCTTCGACTGCGGAAAAGCGGGTGTAGGGATGCCAGATGTGGGAGGCGTCGCGGGTCACCGGGCCGTGCTACTCCTCGCTCATCATCTGATCATAGAAGGCGGTGTAGTCATCCGGCGCGTCGCCATCGCGGAATGCCATGGCAAAACGTGGATGGGCGTTCAGTTGGCCGGTGATGTTGTAGGGGATCGATGGCCCCCAATCGATCTGCTGTTTCATCGGCAGGATTGTTTCTTGGATCGCGGCGAGTACGGGGCGCAGCTTGAACTTGGGATTACGCAAAAAGCCGAGCAACAGCTCGGTCGGACAATTGCCCGCTCCGCGGCCCAAGCCGAACATCGTCGAATCCACGCGATTGCAACCGAGGATGATGGCCTCAATCGTATTGGCAAAGGCCAGTTGTAAATTGTTATGCGCATGCATGCCGACCTCTTTCCCGGTTCCATCCAAGGCCTTCCTATACTTACGCACCAAGTGGTCGACCTGCTCGCGGTACAGGTTGCCGTTGCTGTCGACGACCACGACAACTTGAGCGGGCGTGCCGCGCGCAATTTCGAGCACCTGATCGATCTCGGCATCTTTCACGGTCGAGATGGCCATGATGTTGAGGGCCGTCTCATAGCCCAGCTCATGGCAGTGATGCACCATTTCGGCTGCTTCAGTAATTTGTGAGGCATAACAAGCGATGCGGAGCATGTCCAACACGCTCTCTTCACGGGGAAGCGGCTGATTCTTCCAATCGGATTTTCCACCCGCGTCCAGCATCGCGGCTAGCTTGAGCCCTGTGCGCTCCGCCGAATGATCACCGACCACGCGCCGTAAGTCCTCTTCCTGCGAATGACGCCATGGCCCGTATTGGTCGGTCGGGAAGACTTCCGTGGAATTCATGTAACCGATTTCCATATAGTCGATGCCCGCCTCAACGCAGGCCTCGTAGACCGCCTTCACCTGATCATCGGTGAATTGGGAATCGTTAATCAGTCCGCCATCGCGAATGGTGCAGTCCAGCACTTTCAGTTCCGGGCGGTAGGTAATCCAAGGCGCTTTCTTTGACATGATCGTGAATCCTTATGGTTAAAGAAGTTAAGGCTGGGATTCTCTACAGCATATGACCGATTACAAGAAATTTCTGACCCACGGATCACACCGCGCGGCTCAGCCGCAACCAAAGAAGATCAACCACGGATGGACACCGATGAACACGGATCATTGCGAGCAAACACGATTGGGTTGCGATTATTGAGAAATGAGAAACGTGCAGAAGAACAAGAAAGCACCACCTGCCACGTCCTAACGGACGCAGCTACCGCCCTTTCCTCGTAGCCGCCGCCGTTAGGCGGTGGACCGCACCAGCTCACGATGGCCCTGACCGGCCACGTCCTAACGAGCGCATTCCCATCCGTGCTAATCCGTGAAATCCGTGGTCATACTCTCGGGGCGAACCGTTCTGTTGGTGCGGCCAAGAGAACAAAAAAAAGTCCCCGGACGCGGCTGCGTCCGGGGACTCTTCAGCTACCCTTAGTAGCGATAGTGTTCCGGCTTGAACGGCCCGTCTTGCGGTACGCCCAAGTATTTCGCCTGGTTGCGCGTGAGCCGGTCCAATTTCACGCCCAACTGCTCCAAGTGCAACAACGCCACCTTCTCATCCAAATGCTTCGGCAGGGTGTACACGCCGACCGGATAGCGGTCATGATGCTTGAACAGTTCGATCTGCGCCATCACCTGATTGGTGAAGCTGTTCGACATCACAAAGCTCGGATGACCCGTTGCACAACCCAGATTGACCAAGCGTCCTTCCGCCAGGATGATCAGCCGCTTCTTGTTGGGCAGCGTGACCTTGTGGACCTGCGGCTTGATCTCGTCCCACTGGTACTTCTTCATCTTCTCGATCTGAATTTCACTATCGAAGTGGCCAATGTTGCAGACGATCGCCAAATCCTTCATCTGCTTCATGTGCTTCTCGGTGATCACATCACAGCAGCCGGTGGTGGTGACGAAGATGTCGCCAATCTTGGCCGCTTCATCCATGGACATCACTTCCAGCCCGTGCATGGCCGCTTGCAGCGCGCAGATCGGGTCGATTTCGGTCACAATAACGCGGGCACCTTGGCCCAACAGCGATTCCACCGAGCCTTTGCCGACATCCCCATAGCCCGCGACCACGGCAACCTTGCCGGAGATCATCACGTCGGTGGCGCGCATGATCGCGTCGACCAACGAGTGACGGCAGCCGTAAAGGTTGTCGAACTTGGACTTGGTGACGGAATCGTTGACGTTGATCGCCGGGAACAGCAGTTCGCCATCCTCATGCATCTTGTACAAACGATGTACCCCGGTAGTGGTTTCTTCGCTGACGCCAAGAATGTCGGGCGCGATGCGATGGAAACGGCCGGGATCGCGCTTGATCGCCTTCTTCACTTGGGCGAGCAGAATCTTCTCCTCCTCACTGCCCGGCTTGCGGTCCAGAACCGACGGATCATTTTCCGCCTGGTAACCGAGATGCACGAACAAGGTGGCATCGCCGCCATCATCGAGAATGACGTTCGGGCCTTTACCTTTGCCCCAATCCAGAATGCGGTCGGTGTACTCCCAATACTCCTCCAAGGACTCGCCCTTGTAGGCAAAGACCGGTGTGCCATTGGCGGCAATCGCCGCCGCGGCATGGTCCTGGGTGGAAAAGATGTTGCAACTGGCCCAGCGAACCTTGGCACCCAACGCTTCCAGCGTTTGGATGAGAACGGCCGTCTGGATGGTCATGTGCAAAGATCCCGTGATGCGGGCGCCCTTTAGCGGTTTCTCTTTGCCGTATTCGGCGCGCAGGGCCATCAGGCCGGGCATTTCTGCTTCGGCTAACTCGATTTCCTTGCGCCCATAAGCGGCTTGGGACAAGTCCTTCACG
>SLAD01000285.1 GCA_007126995.1 Kiritimatiellia bacterium
CGGATCGAAGTACGTCTGTTCGTAACGGATGACGACATCATCGGTGGTGAGCAAACAGTAGTGGCAAGCTTCCTGTCGCGCTTGAACCAGGTTGCCGGTGAGTATCAAGTGGAAACCGCGCTCACGGAGGAGGTTGATCCAGCCTGGGTGGGCAAGCGCCTGTTTGTTCAAATCGTCGTCGACAGCGAGAACGAGTCAACATCATTTGCGCATCTGGACAACTTTGAATTGGTTGCCCTCAATCCTGAAGGCGAGGCGCCCGAGCCGGAAGTGGTTAGCATCTCGATTGTAGGCGATGCATTGACCCTGTCCGCGACTGGCGTGGAAGAAATCACGCCTCTGGTTGAGTACACGCTCGACTTGGTCAATCCGGATTGGCAATCCATTACGCCGACCAGTTCAGACATCGTCAACGGAACGACCATTTGGACGTTCGATCTCGGCGCTGTGAACTCAGCTGTCGCCTTCTTCCGCGTGGTAGATGACGAGTCGGAAGGAGAGTAGGCCGATCGGTGGCATAACATCCGAATGAGTCGTGGGAGATGCTGATATGCTTGTAAAACGTGGCGTCGTGATTGTGTTGGGTAGTCTCGTTTGTTTGTCCGCGATAGAGGCGGTACAGGCGCAAGGGAAGAGCCGGGAACGGTACGTCGAAAGACGATTGAGCTGGGCCGAAAACAACCCGCATTGGAATCCCACCCGGGAGGAGTTAGAGGAACAGTTCGACCGATTGGACGTGGACGGCGATGGGTATCTCTCCGAGGCCGAGTGGGCAGCCGAGCGGCCGGAAGACCGCGGCTTCGGTGCTCGACCGGAGGGCCTGACCCGACCGCAGTTCGTGCGGCAGAACATGCAGTGGGCGCGGAATAATCCGCGTTGGAATCCGACGCGCGAGGATCTGGAGGCGCTGTTCGACGAGTGGGATACCGATGGTGATGGCATCCTGACCGAGGAAGAGCGGGCAGCCGGCCGAGCGGCCCGCGAAGCTGCAAGGGAGGACGCTGAGCCTGCCCCGCAAGTCGCGGAAGGTTTAACGAAGGAGCAGTTTGTGCGTCAACGATTGCAGCGGGCGCGAAACGATCCGCGTTGGAATCCTACCCGGGAGGAATTGGAGCGTCGCTTCGATGAATTGGACGTGGATGGCGATGGCGTCCTGACCGAAAAAGAGCTTGAAGCCGAGCGACGCTAGATGGCAATGCGTCGCACGCGTTTTTCGGATGCCGGATATAGCGTAAAGACCTGCGTCGAAGATTCAAACGGGGGCGCGATCCTATGCGCCCCTGTTTTTTTTCGTGTGGTGTCTTTTGTGCGCGGAAGGAATATGCTAAGGCTTAGTCTCCCGGATACACTCGATTGGGGTGTGAGAAGACCATGATATAAATTTGGGGACGAGTTTATGCCACAAGATCATTCCCTTTCGCAGGGCGACCAGCCCAAGCCGCCGGATATGCAGCATTGCCTGATGCATCTGCTGCGCGAAACGCCCGACAATATCTACTTCAAGGATTTGAGCGGGCGGTTCCTGCTGGTTAGTCACGCGATGGCCCAGTATTTTAAGCTGGATCATCCGGAGCAAGCGTATGGCAAGACCGATTTCGATTTCTTTTCGGAGGTACACGCGCGGGAAGCCTTGGAGGATGAGAAGACGATCATTGAAACCAGTCGCCCGATTATCGGCAAGGAAGAGAAGGAAACCTGGCCGGACGGGCGGGAAACATGGGTCAGTACATCCAAAGAGCCGCTGATCGATGACAATGGCCGTATCGTCGGGACGTTCGGTATTTCACGAGATATCACGGCCCGGAAGCTGGCCGAGGCGAGGGCGGCTCGGTATGCGGCGCAACTGGAGCGCATGAATGCGTCATTGCTGTCGGATTTGACGCTGGCCGGCGAATTGCAGGAGGCCTTGCTGCCGGTCGACTATCCTGCTTTTCCTCCCAGTGCGACTGCTCAGGAGAGCGCCTTGCGATTCGCGCATCGCTATGTCCCATCACAGGGGGTAGCGGGCGACTTTTTCTCGGTGATCCCAATATCGGAACGGGTGGCGAGCGTCTTCATTTGCGACGGCATGGGGCATGGTGTGCGTGCGGCGCTGCTCGCTTCCATGCTTTCATCGTTATTCCGTGAGCAGGTCCGGACGGTGAGCGACCCGTCTGTCTGTCTTGCTCGCCTGGACCGCGAGTTGCATACCCTTCTGAAAGGCCGCTCAGACGTATGGTTTGCTACGGCCATCTGTCTGTCCATTGATGCGGAGACGGGTGTGTTCCAGTATGCGAATGCGGGCCACATCATGCCGCTGGTGGCGCGAAGCGAACTGGGCGGGGTCGAACCTCTCTTCGGCGGAGAGGTAAAAAATGGGCCAGCGCTTGGGTTGGTTCGTAACGCTGTATTTTCAAGCCAGGAGGGCCAATTGCGGGACGGCGATCGCATGTTGTTGTTCACCGACGGCTTGGTCGAGCGGGCCAATCAGCATGCGCAGGATTTTGGCATGGGAGGAGTGAGCCGTGCTTTTGGTGAAGTCGTCGGTCTGGGGTTGGACGACGGGGTCGAAAGGATCTTGCACTCCGCCCGCGCGTTCGGTGAAGCGGATTGCTTTGAAGATGATGTTTGCATGTTGTGCATTGAGAAACAGCCGGGCAGGCATGTTAAAGAAAACCATTGACGACATTGCGTTTTTGTGCAACATTTATGATACAAATGTGCGACATTCGTTGTCGCGGTGTTGATGGCAATTGAACGAATGGAGAAGTGGATATGAGACTCAGTACCAGTGTGGCCGTGTTGTTGAGTGGCCTTTTTGTTTGGACGTGGAGCCCGCCTGCGGTCGAGGCTCAGGGCATCGATGAGGAGGGATTGACCAAGGAGCAATATGTGCGCCAGCGCATGCGCTGGGCCCGCAGTAACCCGCGTTGGAATCCGACGCGCGAGGAGTTGGAGGCACGCTTTGATGAATACGATGCCGACGGCGATGGAATTTTGACGCCGGCGGAATATGAGGCCGGGCGCGCGGGGCGTGAAGCGGAAGAAGAGGATGGCTTGACCAAGGAGCAATACGTTCGTCAGCGCCTGCAATGGGCCCGGAATAACCCGCGTTGGAACCCGACGCGCGAGGAGTTAGAGGCGCGCTTTGATGAATACGATGCCGACGGCGATGGGATTTTGACGCCGGCGGAATATGAGGCCGGGCGCGCGGCGCGTGAAGCGCAAGATGAGGACGGCTTGACGAAGGAACAATACGTTCGCCAGCGTCTCCAATGGGCGCGGAATAACCCGCGTTGGAATCCGACCCGCGAGGAGCTGGAGGCGCGCTTCGATGAACTGGACACCGATGGCGATGGCTTCTTGTCCGAGGAGGAGCTGGAGGCGGGCAGAGGCAGGCGTTAACCAGCCGCGCCAGTCACATCTGCCGTCGCGTGAAGAGCAGACGCCGGGCTATGCACCGCGCTAGCGCTGTTAGGGCTCCCTTCATTCGCACGGCTCACCGGGACGGTTCGCCCCACCTATCCCATCACGCGATGAGGCCTCCCGCCGAACCGACCCAAGGGACCGACGACAAAATGAAACGGGTCTCACGCGTATCAAGGGTGTTTGAGGCGGAAGAACACGGCGGCGTCATCCCCGGTGAGTAGTTGGTGCCACGTATTGGTTGCCGTGCCGGGATGCGTGATCCATCCGTCCGGCCTCAAGCCATTGGTCGTGGATTGCAACAACCAGCCGCGATGGGTTTCCGGCCATCCGATGGTGGCGATATCGTCTGTTACGGCGATGCCAAGGTACGGTGGAACGGCATTGACGGGTTGCACAACGGAAGAATCGGATAGGACGGATTCGTGGCCGAACCGATCCGTTACAGTGACGGCGTATTCATAGATCACGCCGTTTTCGAGGCCGGTATCCGTGTGCTCCGGCGCGGATAGCCCCGTGGCGATTTGCGTGAAGTCCCCGTCGTTGCCGATGCGGCGATAGACAGAATAGAATCCATCGGTTTGTTCGGCACTACCCCAGGCCAGTTGAACCTGGGTGTCACCCGCTGCGGGGGACAGGTTGAGCGGAGGGGTGGGGGGCGTTAAATCGATCTGTTGATAGGGAACAATGAAGCGCCATTTGACGTTATCACTCGTATTCGCGGTGCTGACCATTTCGAATTCATGAATCCATTCGGCTTCCAAGCGCGCGCTACTGGCGGGTGCGTCAGGATCATCGACAAAAAACCAGCCATGCTGATCCTCGACCAGTATCCATTCCACCGTACTGCCGGTGGTATGCGGAGGCGCTAAATCAACCAGGCCCTCGACATTACGCAGCAAGCGACCGTCATTGAGCGAGACAAAATGCCAGCGATCATCTACCCCGGCATGACGCAATACCCATTGGGAAGGAGCCCCCGCCGAGCGGATCCCATGCTGTCTGGGCACTTCATGGTCCGGATGGCTGCTCAGCCGTTTGCGTCGCGCCCGGTTATGGACGTAATAGGGTTTGTCGGCACGGACAATCGTGTCACCGTCCCACGCAAAGTAGAGTTCACCAAACGGCGTCGGGGTCACGCCATCCGCCTCATAGGCATTGGAGCGGGGACCCGGCGTGTAAGCACGCCAAACATCCTCGGGCTCCGGATGGGCCTCGTTGGCTGTCCAGAGGAAGAGCGAGTGCTTTTCCAACCACGGCAGCGATTCCGCCCGCCAGATAAATTCCGCCAGCCAGTTGTAGTTGTCTTCCATTGACCAACTTTGATTTTCGTCCCAGTCGCGAGTGGAGAACTCGGTCAGCCAGACCGGGCGATCCCAGCGTTGATGCACGCTTTCAAGCAGGGCGATCAGCGAGCTCGGGTCGCCTTCATTGGGGCTTGGATAGGAGTGGGCGCCAATGGCGTCGATGCGGTAGCCAAGCGCCAGCGCTTGGGACATGAAGTTGGTCATCCAGGCGTTGACTGGATTGACGGTGGCGGGGCTGACCAAAGGCAAATCCATTCGTTCCAGGCGAGGCCACAGCGCCAGCGCCAATTCTACGCTCATGTTGGCCTGATCCTGGCCGTCCGGTTCGTTGAATCCCATGAGATACCGGCCTTTTGTCTCTCTGCGCCATTCGGGGCCGTGTTGCTCCAAGGCGCCTTGGGGCTGGCTGACATTCCAATTGAAATTGCCCCATTGCATGGGGTGGAAGACGGTATCCAAATCAAACTCAACATCCGTCCGCCTTCCCCACGTGTAGACCCAGCTCACGTTGTACTGGTCATATAGGAAGGGATTCGTCGATGCCAAGCCTTTCTTGGGGAGGTGAGTTTGGTAAGGGAATTGCCACCATTGGGAGGCGGTACCCCGAATAGGATTCTGCACGAGTAGTGTGCCTGCTTCCGTTGCCCCGTCCTGCGTGTCGATCACGAGCCCGCTCCACACATTGATCAGATAGGTATTGTTCGCGTCTGCCGTGACCATGCGCCACTGTTGATGCGGCATGGCGGCGTATGCCGCGTCCTCCAACGGCAATCCTTCTTCGGTTGAGAGTCCCGCCCCGGCCAACACCTTGCCGGTGGCCCGGTTGCGGAGCCGGTAGGTGTCTGTCTCCACGTTCAATAGGATTTGATAATCGTGGCCGCGGGTGCCCGGTTCGGCGGATGACAGCATCGGCTGGCCGTCGTGGATGGCGACCGGCAGGTTGGCTCCTTGGTTGTGAAGGTGATAGAAGGCATTGCCAAAGCTGTTGAATTGTTGCGTGGGTGGCGCGATAGCCAGCACGTCC
>SLAD01000177.1 GCA_007126995.1 Kiritimatiellia bacterium
ACAATACGTCGTGTATTAGTCATTTGCCCAAACTCCGTAGCCCTGCAATGGGAAGAGGAGTTAACCACTAAGTTTAATCTCCAAGGTATCACGACAATTCGAGGAACTACCAAACAACGTGAGAAACTTTGGGAGGAGCGTAGAGATATAGTCATCATTAATTATGACTTACTCCTACGTGAGGACATTAGAAATGTTCGTGAACTTAATCCAGACCTGGTAATTGTCGACGAGGCTCACTTCATTAAGAATCCAGACGCTCAACGAACTCAAGCCGTACGCTCCATTGAAGCGGATTGGCGTTGGCTACTTACGAGTACTCCAATGGAGAACAAACCAGAGGAGTTATATGAACTTATGTACTATGCATGTCCACATGTATTTGGCACTAAGCGTAGCTTTAGGAAGCGTTATGTCATTACTGAATTTGTACCTAGGTTAATGACGAGGATTACTATAGGCTATCGAAACTTACACGAGATACATCAGCTTGCATCGCCCTACATGTTAAGACGTAGAGCTACCGAGGTAGTGGACCAGCTTCCAAGATGTAGGGAACAACGACGCTATGTTGAATTAACCAGGGACCAGGAGAAACTTCACAAGCAACTCCAGGACCATATTGACAAGCTTCGTACACTGCCCGCCGTCGCCCGTAATCCCGAGAGTACACGCGAGGAGATACTGGGCTGCCTCCAGCTACAAGCCGAGGTATGTGACTCGATAGAACTTCTAAGGAATTCAAGTAACTCTAAGATTAAGGCTCAAGCTGAGCGTATGAGTACAACTTCGCATAAACTTGAGGAACTCATAGAGCTCGTACATGATATCACGGATGCTGGGTATCAAGTGACGGTCTTCACTAGGTTCAGGTCAATGCTTGGTATCATCGCTAGACATATACCAGACGTACCAATAACTTACATTCATGGTGGAATGAACCAAGATAGCAGACATCAGGCAAAGTTAGACTTTACGAGCGGCAAAGCTCGTGTTATGCTAACTACAGAGGCTGGTCAGACTGGATTAAACTTGCAATCAGCCGCCGTAACTATCAACTATGACTTGCCTTGGACACCTACGGCTTATGACCAACGTGTCGGACGCATGGTGCGCATAGGTAACCCACATGATGAGACGATGGTGATTAATCTAATCGCCACATCACCAAATTTCACCACTGTCGACGAGCGTATGTACGATTGTATCATTAATAAGCGCGAACTCATTGACATCGTCGTTGAGGGACAGTACTAGGGAGAGTAGCCAATGATCAGCGAAGGAGATACATGCGTAAACTTGCGCATACAATGCGGTTGTATGCTTAATGTAGACGTTCAACCAGGTCTGAGTAGCAATCCCTTCACTATCAAGCTCCAGCCATGCGAGAGATGTCAACGACATCTTGAACAGAGCAACAATTACTATAGGGCTGTACGTGAGCATATGCGTCTTCAATTTAAGGCAAGTCAGAGTGCTATCTACACCCGAGTTGACGGCATCATTTGTAAGATGTACTCCGCATATACGCAGGAGGATATTGATGAGCTTAAGTCTAGGTTCCGAGATGCACTAAGGTCTACTAGACAACAGACTATATTATAGGACTAGGGAGGGCGGCACATGCTATGCATAGGAGATTCATTCGTTAGCGCACGTATACAGTGTGGTTGTATGCTAGTAGTATCGGTTCAACCGGGCATGGTGGATAACCCATTCACCACTATGTTTCAGCCATGCCCTAGGTGTCATAGTGACTTTATGACACACCAGGACTATCATGCTGCTGTACGCGCACGCATACGTCACCGCTTCTATGCACAAACTAATATTACCGAGCAAGTTGATATGCTCATTGAGGAGATGTACCCTACGTATACGGCAGAAGATATTGATCGGATTAAGTTGCAGTTCCAGGTAGCCTTGGGACGTGCTAAGCAACCAACTAAGTAATAGGAGGGTTGATATGTGTTTGAAACTTACAGGCATTTCACAAGACGCACAAGATGTGGTTGTAACATAGGTGTTATTGCAACTTCTGGGGATAAGCAACACCCCTTCATAGTTATGATGACCATGTGCAATAAACACAACCCTAAATCTACAGCCAAGGGTGGTACACATGCCAGACTCACGGATATAGTAAGCACTGGCGAACGCGGCATCACTGATGATATAGAGATGTTACGCCAGCGTGGAGAACAACACATTGAAGCCGTTGGTCAGACAATGACACAGCAAGAACGCAGGGAGATTAAGAAGAGGTTGGATGACGTACTCCGCGATCTTGTAGAAACCTACAGCGAGTAACTTGAAGGGAGGGTCACGCATGGACAAGGAAACTCAAGATGGACTGAAGGCCCTAGGTTACCTAATATTCCTAGTCTTTGTTGGTATTGGCATTGGTTCATTCCTAATACGTGGGTGCTATGTATTCTAACTATGAGGGAGGGTAGAATATGTAATGGACGAACATAAGGAGTCCGAAGATATTGGTAGATTATTCGTTGAGGACATCGCGGATAAGAAGAGGACGGGTAGAGGGTCATTCGGTCGAGTACGGGGCGGTGGTAAGTATGTAAAGTTGCCCTTCGAGTCACTGCAGGGGAAAGCCAAGCGTGACTATACTAAGGCAAGTGAGGTGAGAACTTACAGAATGGTTGAAACTATGACTTATGAGAAGCTTAAGGAGTTACCGAAGGACGAAGCACGTAAGCACTTCTCGGAGTTAGTGAAGCAATATCCTAACAAGGAGATTGCCAAGAAGCTGGGTACATCGGAGTATCGTGTGTACTTGCTACAGGGAGAGCTGAACGTATACCGGCGCAATGTATCTAAATCCCTAGGCGTAGTGCCGCAATCGCGTCCGAGATTAAGTAATCAATCGCCGCTGAACGCAACCTTGAATTTGGGTGGCAGCGGAGAGGAACTAGACCAGCAATTATCTGCTATAGGAGCTCTGCTTAATGCCAAGAGACAATATAAGATCCGGCTGGTCGTTGAAGAGACCGTCTAATGAATGCTTGAGTATTGCATTATAACACGTGGCTTGTAGGTGTCAACAAAACCTCAATCAAGCCACGTGTTCTCCTTTATTGCATTAAATATATATTAAGGAGAGTGTTACAATGAACAGAGACCATGTCGTTGACAAGCACCTGGTGTTCGATGTACGGACCAAACCGACGGCGAGAGGAGCGTACACAGCCCTAGTACACAACGAGAGGGAAGATGACCCGCTCAAGGATGTACAACTAACATTCCTTATGAAGAACTATGGCACCACTGAAGCTCCCAGGTTCTGGACACCTAGCCCCAGCTTCCTAAACGTACCCATCCCTGTCTTCAATAACGTGCTGGTAAGCACGGGTAGGGAACTGGACCAATTCATCCTGCAGGGCAAGTTTACGGACACTGTCGCAGGTGGTAAGTTGGGGCGAGTAATCTACACTGGTCAGGATATTGCCTTTAAGGCTATCCAGTCATCCAATAACCCAGCTAATACCGTAGTGTATTGGCAGGTTGTTGATACGACATCGCCCTTCGTTGGATTGAGCTCCCAGTTCACCATTGTACCCAGCACTAAAAAGGCTGGCGAACGACACGTCGTAGCCAGTGGTGACGTCCCTGGTGTGAAATCCTTCAACCGTGTTAAGTTCTTTGGCACGGACCTCATGACACCAGTACACACCGGTCAGCATGGGGCAAGGACTGCTAATGCCCACGAGGCACGTTGGGTAAGCTACATGAACAACAAGTTCGATGCTATGGGTTACCTGACCCAGGCGAGTATCATCGAGGCTATCACCTCAATTCTACAAGCTAAGCTTGCATCCTAAGGAGGGGATACGTAATGGAAGTTGATCTGGAGAAACTATACGAAATGAAGGGCAGGAACTTCGTAGAGTCCATCGCAATTCATGTAGTCTTCACGGTAGAACTTATGGAAAAGCTGGCAGGCTCTGCCCTATCCGAGAAACTCAAGCCAGCGGTAGTATCGCGAGCGAATAAGACCGTGAAGGAAATTGCCGAAGCCCATGGTGTAGACATGGACGAGCTGCTAATAGAGGTTAACAAACAGTACTACGAGTCCATGGAAACTATCCGAGCTGCCCTATACCAGGATATATTCGGGGAAGAGGCAAAGAACACTCCACGGGCAGAGAAACCGGATACACAGGAGGATAACCCGACGGAGGACCTGCAGATTGACATCGCACAAATGTTGAAGGACCAGTTGGACCAATAAGGAGGTACAACGAATGTATGTTCCTAAGCATCCGTGCTGCCTGAATTGTGCACATCGTGTCTATGTAGATGGAGAGGTAGTGCCCCGGTCTGATGATGAGGTCAGGGCACTATCCAAACCTCTACCTAATGCCGACGACGCAGGAGAGTTGGGACAACACCTACTCATTCCAGACCACGATGACAACCCAGCGTTCCTGATGAGGACTACCGACGATGAGATACGTAAGTTCCATGGTCGGTTTAACCAATGTGCTATCACCAAGGAGAACCTGGACCTCAACGCTACGTATATAATCGATAGGTTATTGGGTAGCGCGGACTACACTATGAGCGGCGGGATTATCTATGCCATTATGCTCGACGTAATGGGTGTGAATTATCGCCTCAGTGACGTAAAGACACCTCATGAGGTCGTCAAACGTGACTATGAGTTGAATCTCATCAGCGGTGATACCTCAACCCTATACCGTAAGTATAAGAGTATCTCCGATATCGTCAGAGAGAATCTTATGGAGCTAGGTACGGAATGTCCTGACTACCAGTCACGCATGACCGGTGGCAAGATTAAGACCACGCAAGAATTTGGTGGTCGTCAACTAAAGGTGGTGATATAATGGCTAGGTTAATTATCATTGGAGCAGCATTACTGGCTATGACCATTACCCTGGTGCCTATCATTATGATGGCATTGCCACTACTATCAGCCGTAGCCATTGTAGCGCTCATGGCTGTAATCATCTGGGTATGTATTAAGATGCCTAGCAAGTAAGCGCAGGAAGGGGGACATTCATGCCAATCACAATCAACGAAGACATGGCGTATGTACTCATTGAGCACTATGCCGACCTACACTATAAACATCTTAGATTGCATGGGTGTACGGATCCAAAGATACAAGACCAACTAGAGTCATTGTGCATTCAAGTTCACGACCGCAAACATGCCGAGGGTATTATTGAATCGAAACGCGTGCACTACTTTGAAGACGTTAAGCTGGTCGAGGTATACATTGACGGCTCAGTTAAACACAATAACCAGAATCCAGAACTGAGGCAGTCAGCCGTCGCCACTGCTATCTATGTTGATGACACTCTGCAGCGTGTACGGGCAAAGCCTACGGGTAATTGCACCAGTACGGAAGCGGAGTACCTTGCCTTGAAGATGGCCCTGGATAACCTCATTCAGATGGGGATGCAGGAACACCCCGTCGTCATCTACTCCGACGCTAAGGGTGTCATCAACCAGGTCAACATGGTGCATCGAACCAAGGCTAAACACATCGTGGCTATGCGTGACTCCATTCGCAATATGATGGCCCACTTCACCAGCATTAAGCTGGTGCATATTGAGAGCTCCGAGAACTTCCTATGCGACACACTCTCAAAGGACATCATTGACACGGTAAGTGAGGACCACGAGGGAGACCCGATATTTGACTTCGACAGGAGGGAAATCCCATGAGTGACAGTATTACACAGAGG
>SLAD01000072.1 GCA_007126995.1 Kiritimatiellia bacterium
AATCTTGGGGGCTATTCAGTTTGACTCCAGCGGGTTTTAACACCCATCCTGGAAAAGCTAACAACATCCCGCCCGGAACGCAAGCCACTGCCGTTGACCGCAATGGTCTTCCTATTCCGCTGTCTTGCGGGTTTGCAGGCTGACCTTCTGCAGTGAGATGCATTCTACCGGACACACCTCGGCACAGGCACCGCAGCGGATACACTCGTTTTGATCGATAAACAGCAAGTTATAGTCGCGTGACGAGGTGGAGGGCTCATAACCGGTTATTCGCCCAGCCTCATCGTAGTTCAGGGCGCTGACCTTGACGATGCAGTTCTCGACCGGCTTCACCTTCAGGCAGCGATCACAATAGATGCAAAGATCATTATCGATCTCGTATTTATAATGGCAGAGATAACACCGCTGCGCCTCGGTAACGGCGGCCTCTTCGTCTTGGCCAACTTCCACCTCGGCGTTTAATGTGCGTTCCTCGACCGGCAGCGTCGGCATCGGCTGACGCGGGATTTCGTCCATCTCGCGCGTGCGACCGGTTGCCGCGGCGTCCTCGATCACCACGACCTCCTGTCGTCGCTTGCGGCCCATCAAGTAGGTGTCGACCGTCTGCGCGCAGGCTTTGGCGTGTCCGATGGCATCGATAAGCGATAACGCGCCCAGCGCGAAGTCGCCGGCGATGAAAAGTCCTGTGTTGCCGACTTGTGGCGAAGCGCCCGGTTGTGCATGGGCTTCCGACAGGCTCGCGGCCTCGGCAGTGTGCGCCAGCCAACTCATATCCGGTTGCTGGCCGGTGGCCAGTAAAATCTGATCCGCCGGCACGGTGAATTCCGAGTCGGGCAGCGGGATCGGCGCGCGCCGGCCGGATGCGTCCGGCTCGCCCAGCATGACCGTCGTGAAGCGGGCTTCGGTGACTTGCCCGGCGTCGCCATCGAACGCGACCGGTGCGGACAGCGGATGGAACGCGATGCCCTCGTTCCCCAACTCTTGCAGTTCATGTTCCGATATATACATTTCCGCGACTGATCGGCGATAGTAGATGGCCACATTTTCGGCGCCCAGACGCTGGGCGGTGCGGGCGCAATCCACGGCGGTGAATCCGCCGCCAATCACTACCACGTGTCGACCTACCGGCGCGTCGCCGTCCTGATTCGCGCGCCGCAGGAATCCCAGCCCGTGCTCGACCCCGTTCAGTTCGCTGCCCGGCCATTCGGGGACCACCGGTTGGTGGGTGCCGGCGGCAACGACCACGGCATCGTGGTCCGCCAGAAGGTCTTCCAGCGAGCGATGCGAACCGATTTCTACGCCGCACTGGATGTCTACGCCGACTTGCCGGATCTGCTCGATCTCCAACTCCACGATATCTCGCGGCAAACGGAAAGGCGGAATGCCCAGCACCATCAGGCCGCCGGGCACCGACTCACGCTCGAATACGGTGGCTTGATGTCCCCACAGCGCGAGTTCGCGCGCGACGGTGAGACCGGCGGCGCCGCCGCCGATGATGGCGATGCGTTTGCCGGTGGGCGGGAAGAGCGGGTCCAGCTTGACGGGTGCTTTGCGCGCCTGAAAATCGGCGGCGGACCGTTTGGAAAAGCAGATCGCGACGGGTTCGCCCAAACCTTCCCAACCGTGCCGACAGGCGGGCTCGCACGGGCGTGTGCAGACGCGGCCCAGCACGGCGGGGAAAACATTATCGCGCAGGTTGATGCGATACGCCTCGGCATAATCGCGGTGGGCAATGGCGTCTAGATAGCCGGGGATGTCGGTACCCGCTGGGCACGCGGCCTGGCAGGGAATATTCTTGCGCACCCAATCAAAATCTTTCGGCGCCCGCACAACACCGTGCGGGCGCGAGAGTACAAATTCAGCGGGATAAGAGGAGGCTTTCGGCATGGCTGCTCAGATTTACTTCCGGTCATTTACTTGAACCCTTGCGGGAATATGGCTTACTAATACGGTCCGACATTGCTTTTGTCGAGTTCAAGGGGTAGTTCACGGTTTATGAGTCGTTCCTACAATATATGGACCATTGGCTGTCAGATGAACGATGCCGATTCGCGGCATTTGTCATCGCAGTTGGAGGCGCTGGGGTATGCACATCGGCCATCGGCGGAGGAGGCGGACTTGGTTGTGCTGAACACATGCGTGGTGCGGCAGCAGGCGGAAGATAAAGCGATCAATCATCTGCATCGCCTGAAAGTCACCAAAGCATCGCGGCCGGACATGACCATTGCGCTGATGGGTTGCATGGTGGGCATGAAGGAGGCGCCGACGCTGAAGAAGCGGTTTCCTTTCGTGGATGTCTTCATGCCGCCTTCGGATACGGAACCGCTGCTCGATTATCTTTCGGAGCGCGGCTTGTATGATGCGGATCGCTCCTTCGACACGCGCGAAAAGGCTTTGCGCGACGCCATTCAGGATGAAGAGTTCGCTTTGCCTTCCGGTTTGCGTGGACAGTCGGTGACGGCCAATGTGCCGGTGGTGTTGGGCTGTTCACACGCCTGCACGTTTTGCATCATTCCGTATCGGCGCGGCGCCGAGCGCAGCAAGCCGCCGACCGACATCCTGCGCGAAATCGAGGCGCTGGTCGGGCAAGGCGTGAAAGAGGTGATGTTGCTGGGGCAAATCATCGACCGCTACGGGACCGATTTTGGGGACGGCACCGATTTGGCGGGACTCCTACAGCGCGTTGCCGCCGTGCCGGGCGTGGCGCGGGTACGCTTTTTGACGAGTCATCCGAATTGGATGACGGATCGGCTGTTGGATGTGGTGGCGGGCACCGAAAAGCTCTGTCCCCATATTGAGATTCCGATTCAAGCCGGCAACGACGAGGTGTTGGAGCGGATGCGGCGCGGCTATACGGTGGATCAATACCGCCGTGTGATGGACCGGATTCGCAAGCGCATGCCCGACGCGGCCATCAATACCGACATGATCGTAGGCTTTTGCGGCGAGACGGAAGCGCAGTTCATGGATACTTACCGTTTGGCGGAGGAAATGCAGTGGGACAAGATTCACCTCGCCAAATATTCCGAGCGCCCCAAAACCATCGCGGCCCGTTCGATGCCGGACGATGTTGATCCGGAAGAGAAGGAGCGGCGCCGGAAGATGCTGGATGATCGGCAGACCGAAATCCTCGAGGCCAAAAACGCAGTGTTGCAGGGACAGGTGGTGGAGGTGCTGGTCGAGAACAAGCACAAAGGCAAGTGGCGGGGACGCACCCCGCACAATCGCCTGGTCTTTTTCGAGGACGACCGCGATTTAACCGGTCAACTGGTCCCCGTACTGATCGAGCGCACCGCCGCCTACACCCTCAACGGACAAGCAGCCGATCGCTGCGCACACGCCGAGGCGGTGTAATCCCGGCTTCCAATACTTTTTAGCCTAAAAAGAGCAGTTCGGTGCACCCCAAAAAGAGATTAAGGCGAAAGATTATGGCAAAAGATTAAGGAGTCAGGAGTTTGTTCCATTGTCTTTCGCCTTAATCTTTCGCCCTTACCTGCACCTATTAGGTGCAAAGCAGAGAACAGTATATGATTTTATAAACCTCTCATGTTCAAATGAATACAAGAAAACGATTCAACTGCGGAGCAGTTGAGCTGCTCTTTATAGGTTTAGTGCATTCTTAGAGGACGCGACGGAGCGCGTCCCTCCGGAATGCCCATGTTGAACACTGGAGGGGCAACCTTCCGCCTACGCCAAGGCTACGGCGGACAAGCCGTGTTGCCCGGAGAATGTACCGAAAAGAAATAGCAACTGGTATAATCCCCGCGCATTTCGCTCCCAGCGGGACAAGCCCGCTGGGGGCACTCGCCTTGCATCTGCCCGGCTCCTCCCGTGCCTGCCGTACCCGTTAGCGCGGCACCACACTGTTGATCGAGCCGGGACGTTGCTGCCGACCTGTCGCCCTTGCCGCTTCGGCTTCCGCCGCTTCCAAGGCCGCTGCTTGCGCCGCCCGCCGTTGGGCCGCGCGTTGGGCCTCCGCCGCGTCCTGCCGAAGCTGATGATTACGGTCGAACTCCTCCTGGCGCGTCTGCTCCTGAATCAGCCGATTATGAATCAGGCGGGAATCGGTCGGGATACCCGCTACATCTTCCAAGCCCTCCGGATCGGCCACGGTCAACGTGACAAAGATGATGGTCTCGGTTTGATTTTGGATGTCGGTTTCATGGCGGAACAGCCGCCCAATAATCGGGATGCTGCCCAGGATCGGCACACGCGTGGTGCGCTTGCCTTCCTCCAGTCCCGTCAACCCGCCAATGGCCACCGTTTGGCCACTGCGCAGGGTGAAACTCGTGTCGATTTCCTTCACAGAAATGATGGGCCAAGAATTTTCGCCTACCCGCTTGACGTCGATCAATCGGCGCAACGAGGGCCGGATGTCGGCCTCAATCAGGTCATCCGTCTTGACCGTGGCCACGACACGCAGATCAATGCCGGTCTCCAAGTAGCCTTGGCGAATGAAGTCTGTGTTGATGTCGGTTGCCAATGACGCAATCAGCCGATCACCAGGACTTTCGGCTGTGCCGCGTTGAATTTCCGTTTCGATGATCGGTTCGCGTTCGCCGACGCTGAAGAACGAATTGGTCGACCCACTGGTCACGATCATTTTCGGATTGGATACAATGCTGACCCCGTCCGTGCTGTGCAGCGCGCTCAACACCAGCGAGAAATCGGCGGGGGACAGAATCGCGCTCATCACGTCGCTGTAGCCGCGGAAAGATGTCCGATCCCGCGTATTCTCGGCACCCATGCCCCGGCTGCGCTCATCAAGGTTATAGCTCCAAGGCGCCCTGCCACTGTCATCCCAATCTATCTCACGGAAAGAGCCTTCGAAGTCCGGCATGCCGGCCCAGGACTCAACCTCGACACGCATCGGCATGCCGTCTTCGTCAAAGGTGCGAAGCCGACCGTCTCTTTGTGACTGCTGATCGAACTCGATGCTGCGCTGCCGACTTTCGATTTCGCGGCGACGCTCGTTTTCAAACACGCGGCTCATGTCCACTAGGCCCACTTCATAGCCGCCCAGCACGCTCCAGTCGATACCGACCTGCTTGCGGGCATCATCGGTCAGTTCGAGGATGCGCGTTTCGATCAAGACTTGGCGTCCCGGAAGGTCGAGATCTTCGATCAAGTCCCGGATTTCCACTTGATTGTTTTCGGTGGTGCGCACGACCAACGCGTTGCGCGAAGGAAAGAGCGTGAGCGAGCCGCCATCGCGCAACATGCTCTCGACCGGCCTGCGAATTTCCGTGGCGGTGATGTATTGCAGAAAGTAGGTGATAATTTGGGTCGGCGGCGGCGCGTCCGGTTGAATGGGGCGAATGCTGTATACGCCCGCACCGGGACTGCGCTCCCAGAGCTCCAGATCATGGATTTCAAGAATGGAACGCAACGCGGGGCGCCAGTCAACCTCGGTTAAGTTCACCGTGACTTGCTTGTCTTGCAGCAACGCGGCAGAGGCAATGATGTTTGCACCCGTGGCCTGCGTAAAGAGGCGCACGGTATCCTCGAGTGAGACATCGTCCAAAGTGATGGTGATTCGCTCGTGCCCGTCCCGCACTTCTGTTTCCAGTTGCGCGCCGGGATCAATATCACCCTCGGTGAAGTCGATCAGGTCCTCCTCAAACCCGAAATCGAGATCGTCGAACTCATCGGCGATGGTTGAAATGGCCATAGCGCCGGCCATAGCGGCTGCTATCATCCAGGCGGAAG
>SLAD01000205.1 GCA_007126995.1 Kiritimatiellia bacterium
GCCCAACTGGATGTCTATGCCACCCACAGCAAAGAAGCCCACTTCATCATCTATATCAATGGTAAGGCTTTCTCCCCCCTCCTTGAACTCGAACTCACCGAAGTAATAGCCCAAGCCGCCCCCGAGATAGGCGCTGACCTGACCTTCCAGAGGAATCTTGAACATCAACCCGGCTTCAACCGGAATCACGGTTAATTCTTCTTTGAATCCATCTCCACTCTCTTCGAACAGATAATATGATCCGCGAAGATCAAGTTGCAGGTTCTGATTCAGGTCAAAGCGGAGCAGACCGCCAAAACCCCACGTGTCATCTGGATCTTTTGCATCCCAGCGTGATGCAAAACCACCGAGACCAGATCCGAAGGCGCTCGATGAGAACATGACCGACACAGCAACCGCCATTACCCACTTCTTCATATCTGACTCCTTACTGTTATCCGGGAAACAGGCCCGCATGCCTTCCCTTTGGCGAAGACTAGCATTAATCACGAGGACAAGCCATTATTATCTTGATCCGCTGCTGTTGACGGATATCGACTCAGCCGTTACACCTATGCGCTTTCATTCCCGACAAGGAGCAACTGGATTATGGCTGGTGAGTACGTTTTTAACTTAATGCGCATGACGCGACAGTTCGACCGGAAGACGGTATTGGACGAGGTCACGCTGGCGTTCTTTTTCGGCGCCAAGATTGGTGTGATCGGTGGTAACGGTTCCGGCAAGTCCTCGCTCCTCCGCATCCTGGCGGGCATCGATCAGGAATACACCGGCGAGGTGCAAATCGCGCCGAACGTGAAGATCGGCTATCTCCCGCAGGAACCCCAACTGAATCCGGACAAGGACGTGCAAGGCAATGTAGACGAGGGCGTCGCCGAGGCGCGCCGAATTCTGGACCGTTACGACGAGCTGTGCGGACTGCTCGGCGAAGATCATTCCCCGGAACAACAGCAGAAACTGGAAGACGAATTCGATCGAGTGCAGAACCAGATCGACACGAACGATCTGTGGGAGCTCGATCACCATGTTGAAATGGCGATGGACGCGCTCCGCCTGCCGCCCGCCGACGCCAAGGTCGACACGCTGTCCGGCGGCGAGCGCCGACGCGTGGCCTTGTGTCGCCTGCTCTTGTCGAACCCCGATGTGTTGTTGCTCGACGAGCCCACCAACCACTTGGACGCGGAATCGACCGCCTGGCTGGAGACGTATCTCAAGAAGTTCAGCGGCACGCTCGTGGTCGTCACCCATGATCGCTATTTCCTCTCCAACGTCACCGAATGGATTCTCGAATTGGAGAACGGCCGGGCCAATCCCTATAAAGGAAATTACGAGCGCTGGCTGGAACAGAAACAGGAACGCGCGGCACGGGAAGCAAAACAATCGGCGTCACGCCAAAAACTGCTCGAGCAGGAGCTGGCATGGGTGCGCCTGAACGCCTCGTCACGCCTGACCAAGAACAAGGCCCGGCTGCGTCGCTACGACGAACTGGTGGCGCAACAAGCCGACACCCGTGAAGACAATCTTCAAATCCGCATCCCGCCGGGACCGCGCCTCGGCGATGTGGTCGTCCGCGTCAACGATCTGTCCAAGGCGTACGGCGATCGCCTGATCATGAGCGGCGTCACCTTTAATCTGCCGCCCGGCGGTATTGTCGGCGTAATCGGCGGTAACGGGGCCGGCAAAACGACACTGTTCCGCATGATTGTGGGCCAGGAGCAACCGACTTCCGGCGCGCTGGAGATCGGTCCCTCGGTGGTGATTTCGTATGTCGATCAGTTGCGCGACGACTTGGAACCGGAGAGCACGGTGTTCGAAGCGATTACCGGCGGCGCGGAGACAGTGGAACTCGGCGGCCGCAGCATGAATAGTCGCGCGTACTGCGCCCGATTCAATTTCCGCGGTGCCGACCAACAGAAGAAGGTCGGCGTGATGTCGGGCGGCGAACGGAATCGCGTGCACCTGGCGAAGCTATTGAAGTCCGGCGGCAATCTCTTGCTGCTCGATGAGCCCAGCAATGATTTGGATGTGGATACGTTGCGCTCGCTGGAGGAAGGACTCCTCGACTTCGGCGGCTGCGCGGTCGTGATCAGCCACGATCGTTGGTTCCTGGACCGTATCGCCACGCATATTCTGGCGTTCGAGGACGACGGCTCGATCACGTGGTTCGAAGGAAACTATGCCGCCTACCACGAGCACCGGCGCAAACTGCTGGGCGACGAGGCGGATCGACCGCACCGGATCAAGTTCCGCGCGATTAAGCCGAGGTAGGCCACGCCCTACTCCGCCAACAGTTCCTCAATATCTTCCCAGTTGAGCTTGCTGAGGACTTGATCGTCGCTGGCCAGCGTGGCGGAAATGACCGCCTTTTTCTTTTTCTGCATCGCCAACACCTTTTCCTCCACCGTCTCGCGCGTGATTAGTTTCACATTATAAACGGTGCGATGCTGACCGATCCGGTGGGCACGATCGGTGGCTTGATCTTCCACGGCCGGATTCCACCACGGGTCATAGTGAATCACCATGTCGGCGCCAGTCAGATTCAGTCCGGTCCCGCCGGCCTTGAGACTAATCAAAAAGATGGGGATGGAGCGTTCGGTATTGAACGTGTGCACCACCGCCATGCGATCCTTCGTGCTGCCATCGAGATAGCAATATGTCAGGTTGCGCCGCTCAAGCTCGCATCGCAAAATCGCCAGCATGGAGGTGAACTGACTGAACACCAGTATGCGGTGCCCGGCATCGAGCGCCTCATCGACCAACTCGAAGAAGAGGTTCAACTTCTCGGAGGGCGCCTTGCTCTTCACGCCTTCCAGCTTGAGCAAGTCCATGTGGCAGCAGACTTGGCGTAGCCGCATCAGCGTCTTCAAGATTTGCATGCGCGAACGATTGAAGCCTTGCTTATCGACCAGCGCCGTGATTTCGCGCCGCGACTGGTTGAGCAGTTCGCGATAAACAAGTTGTTGGTCGGCGCTGAGCGGGCAATAGGCCACGCGGTCAATGCGGGGCGGCAAGTCTTTCGCCACTTCCCGCTTGAGGCGACGCAACAGGAACGGGTGCAGCTTGCGGCGCAGCTTCTTCTGCGCCACATCCGCAAACGCGCCACCCACAGCAATTGGTTGCTCGTAGTGGCGCCGGAAAGATTCGTGCGAGCCCAGATAACCGGGCATCAGGAAGTCCATGATCGACCACAAGTCCGCCACGCTATTCTCAATCGGCGTGCCCGTTAATACGAGGCGATGCATAGCCTGCAGCTTTTTAGCGGCCACGGCATTTTGCGTCGAACGATTCTTAATATGCTGCGCCTCATCGAGCACGAGAGCCGAAAACGTGTGGCTGAGATACTGGTCGATATCGCGCCGCAAAAGCGCGTAGGACGTGATCACCAAATCCGCGTTCTCGATCTCTTCCCAACGCGAATGGCGATCCGCCCCGGAAACCTCCAATACACTCAGATCCGGCACGAAGCGACGGGCCTCCTCGGCCCAGTTTCCGACCAAGCTGGTGGGACAAATGATCAGGGCCGGCTTGCCCTCCGCTTCCGGATCGTGTCGCTTCAATTGCAGCCACGTGAGCGTTTGCAGTGTTTTACCCAAGCCCATTTCATCGGCGAGGATGCCGCCGAACCCGTTCTTCTCAATGAAGCGCAACCAATTGACGCCCTCTTTCTGATACGAGCGCAAAATCTTATCCAACGGCTTGCTCAGCGGCACGGGTTCTATCTCGTGCATGCGATTCTGTTGTTCGGCACGCGAGCGCCAAGTGGGGTCAGCCTCCACATCGACGCCGTCCAGCGCGTCCAGCGATGAGCGCACATAGGCGGCGTGCATCGTCGACAGCCGGAACGACCCCGGCGCGGACCCTTCGCGACTGGCGCAATCCTGAAAGACATCCGACATCGACTCGATCGCATCGGCATCCAGCAATATGGTGCGCCCGCCGCGCTCCACATAGGAATCACCACGACGCAGCGCCCGCCGAATGTCCGCTTCCGACAAGCTTTGTCCGTCGCGATCCTCGAAGTGAAAACCAACCTCAAACCAATTCTCGCCGGACGACTGCACATTCACAACCGGGGCGGCAAAATCGGCTTCCTCCATGAATGTGGAGATGCGGCCGCTCATTTCAACCCGCCAACCCAGACGACGCAAGGCGGGCACCGCGCCACCGAGGAAATTCAGCACCTCGCGCCCGCCCACGATGTCAGACAGCGCATCGCCGTACTCGCCCTCCATGCCGACCTCGGCGAGACGCGCCAAGGCCCGCACCTCGGCTTCCGGATTGCGCACGGTGTAACGCAAGATGTCCTCCGGATCGGGCAACGCGAACTGGCCGTCGGGGCTATTGCGCGAGGCCACCAGCGAAATGTCGTCGTACTCCGCATACAAGGTACCCGCCAGCGAAGCCGGACTGCCCCGCACGGCGAGGCGAAAACGCGGTTGCGCCGGATCCAGTGTGAACAGATCGGGCGAGACCAAATATTCAATCGGCATCAACGCGGTCAACACCGGCAACTCGACTTGCAAAAAGCGCGGGATGGATGCGCGACTGACGGTGATGGGCTCATCATAAATGGCGTGCAGCGGTTCGGGCAGCACCTTTTCCAACGGCCAGAAGTTATCCGCACCAAACACCCAACCGCCTCGCCGCGTCACAATATAGAAAAGCTCATCGCCGGGATGCAGATGCGGCAGTTCGGTATGCACCATCAACACGAGTTCGCCGGTCTCCTGATCCAGATCCATGCTCAGGCGCGAGGACATTTTAATGCCATTCACGGTGGAGGGGATGGCCAGTCCTTGCTCGTGAATGATGTGTCCCTCCAACAGCTTGAACACATTAATCAAATCGCTGACGGGCAAAGACAACTCATTGGTGATCGGTCCACCCGCGATGTCTTCGAGCACGAACAGAATGGACTCGTCGCGCTGGGAAAAGTGCAACGGCAAATCCGTCGGGACATCCTCCGGCGGAATGCGTTGATGTTCGTATTCGACCAGAATCTTCATCGGCACGTTATCGATGCGCACACCGTCGCGCCAGTCCTTGCCCAGTTCCAGATAGAGCAACGCCGGAATCGCGCCGGGGGCGTCGCCGGGCACGCGCTGAATGTAATCCTCTTCCCGAATCGCGGCCAAACGCTCGGCACGCCGCTGCTCTTCGGCTAGTTTGGCACGACGTTCCGGGTCATTGGCTTGGCGGATCAGCTCTAGGCACAAGGCAATCGCGTGCGAGCAAATGATGCCGCGCTCCGAACTGTCATAGCAGGGACAGAGATTCTCCGCGCTGCCGTCGGACAGCATCTTCAAGGAACTCTTGAGCGGACGATTACCGCGCGCGATGGTGCCACTGACCAACGGCGGCTCAAAGGTGGCCACCTGGACGTATCCTTGATTATGCAGGGATTGAGCCTCGCGAAATACGCGCGGCCCCGCCCAGTCCATCAAAATCTTCTGTGTAAACGGGAGTTTCATTGCTCGCGTGCCGACCATTCTGTCACACTAGCATGGACAACCTCGTTCAAATCGATATCCGCCATATCCCCTGACGGCGCCTGCAGCAGCGTCACCTGCTTCCCTTTGGGCGCCCATTGCACGGCGTTACTGGGCCCGAACAGGGCGATCACGCGCAAACCTAGCGCCGCGGCAAGATGCGTGACCCCGGAATCGTTGCCGACGTAGTTCGGCACCTGGCTCATCACGCCCGC
>SLAD01000302.1 GCA_007126995.1 Kiritimatiellia bacterium
GACGGATCCTTAAGGCAGGAATGGTTTAGCCAAAATGGTATGGTCGTGCTCAATATGTGGTCAGATGTGTTTAGGGATACACCCGTTGACCTGTTTGTCACGGAACCGTTTGACTTTGACAAAGTGGAAAGGGAGGCGCTCGTTGAGACACTTGAGGACGAGGTCCCCATCCGATTTGTCAGTATTCCGTTTCTGATTGCCATGAAGCGATCGGCGGGTCGCGAGAAGGACTTGGATGACATTCGCCATTTGGAGACGTTGACTGATGACGCATGATTGGCGCATCAAGGAATCCCAGCAAGACTGGGAATGTGACTGGAAAGGGAGCGAACGTTTCCAGTTGCGATACTTCAAGGCGTTGTCCCTTGCCGAGAAATGTAAGGCGGTCGAGAATATGTGCAAAACTCACGCCTACTTTCAGCGGAAAGCCGCTGCCCGCAGGGGGAAGTCAGGGGGAAAATATCCTGACACCGGACATGCAGCGAGTTGATTAGCGCAGCGCGTGCAGGCGTTCGTAGCAGGCGATGGTTTCGCGGGCGGTGCGTTGCCACGAGAATTGGGCGGCCCGGTGTAATCCCTTCACTCGCAAGGTCTGGGCGGTGTCGCGGTCGGTCAATACGTCGCGCAACGCGGCGACCAGTGCGTCGGGTTGATCCGGATCAACAATCAGCGCCGCGTCGCCGGCGACTTCCGGGAGGGAGGCGCGATTGCTGCAAATAACGGGCGTGCCACAGGCCATCGCCTCAAGCACGGGCAAGCCGAAACCCTCGTAATACGATGGCAACACGAACACGTCGGCTTGCTGATAGGCGGCCAGCAGTTCATCCCCGGAAACGTAGCCGGGCCAATCGATATGCGATTCAATCTGATGCGCTGCGATGCGTTCCTCCACCTGCGGATAGCGGGCATCGCGTGGGCCGATAATCCGGAGCCGCGCTCGAACATCGCCCGTGCGCAGCAGTCGGGCGAACGAGTCAACTAAGCCGACCACGTTTTTGTATGGGTCCATGCGTCCGACATACAGGATGATGCGTGGATCATTTTGGGGTGTTGCGCCGGGCGAGTAATTCGCTGCGGCGGCCTCGTGAATCGCCACCACGCGATCGGCGCGGTTTGGCGGAATCGCCATATGTTCGATGATGTCGCGACGCGAGGATTCGCTGACCGTGATGATCCCGTCGGCGCGGCGACCGACCTCTTTCATCACCCGCTTGTAGACACCGTGAAAGCGCGACTTCAGTGCTTTGGGGGTGTGTTCGGGAAAAAGTAACGGAATCAGGTCGTGAATCGTGACCACACAGATCATGCGTCCAATGCGCTGGGCCGGGAAGGCCGCCAGCGGGAACATGAAATTGGTGGAGTGGTAAAGGTCGAGGCGGGCGCGTCGCAGGATGCGGCGCATCACCAGTTGGCTGACCGGTGAAAACGGCCCGTACGGGACCAACTGGGTACTGAAGCGACTGTTCTGCTCGGTGATGCCCGCAAAGGCCAGCGTGCGTTCCCGGACGGATTCATGTTGAAAGAACAAGACGTACTCGTGTTCGCGATCAACCTCGGCGATATGACGGATCAATTCCTGCGTGTAGGAACCGATCCCGGTGATTTCCGGAAAGATCCAGCGCGCATCGATGCCGACTCTCATTCGCCAACCTCGCGATAGGCGGCCCACGTCTTGCGCGCGGTATCGGTCCAGCGGAATTTGCCGGCTTGGTCGGCGCCGTCTTGGCGGTACTGTTCGCATAGCGAGGAGTTACCCAGCAATGCCTCAATGGCGTCCGCCCAGTCCTGCGGGTCGTCGATGTCGACGTAGTGTGCGGCGGCCCCCAACACTTCCGGTAGCGAGCCGGAGCGCGAGGAGATGACCGGAGTGCCGCACTGCATCGCCTCCAACGGCGGGAAGCCGAAGCCTTCATACAGCGAAGGAAACAGGAAGAGTTCTGCCCCAGCATACAGGGCGGGTAGCCAGGCCTCGTCGACATATTCCAGATAACGAATGCGGTCACGCGCCGGTGAGTCTTGCAGATGCTTGAGGATCGGCTCGAACTTCCAGCCGCGCATGCCGGCGATCACGAGTTCGCCGTCGAACGATTGCAAGCGCGCGAAACTGTCGATCAGAAACGGAATATTTTTGCGGGGCTCCAGTGTGCTGACAAACAGCAGATAGGGTTTGCGCAAATCCAAGGTTTCGCGCATCGATTCGATCCGTTCAGGTGCAGGTGCGCGCAGGTTGGGTGTCAGACCTAGATGAATCGCCTGCACTCTTTCCGCGGAAACGTCCAACAGCTCGCAGATTTCGTCGGCGCTGAATTGCGAGTCGGTCAGGATATGATCTGCCCGGGCGATGGTGCGGCGAATCTGTGCGTTCAGGTAGCGCAGGTTCTTGGGTTCAGCCGCTTCCGGAAAGCGCAAAAAGGAAACGTCATGAATGGTGACAATGCTGCGTCCGCGCGTGAGCGGTGGTATCACAAAGTTGGGAAAGTGGTACACGTCGGCTGAACCGGCAAACCAGTTGAAGGGCGGTTGCCCGATCGTCTTCCACGCCTTTTGCACGAGTCGGCCCGGCAGCCACTGAATACTCTTGAAGTCGGCGTTGGAGACAGGGAAGGGGACGCCGACGCGTTTGAAATCGAAATAGAATAGCGTCAGCTCGTCGGCCGGTTCCGCCACGGCCCCAATTTGTTCCACCAGCGCTTTGGTATAGCGACCGACGCCGGCGCGTTGTGCGATGGCGGACTGGATATCGATACAGACCTTCACTCCGCTAGCTCCCGACGGCCTTCCAATACGCTTTCGGCGGACAGTTTGACTGGCGTGGAGCCATGCGCGATCAAGGTAACCTCATCGCGGCAGGTAATCTTCGGGCCAAAGCGGATATCGCCCTCGACGCGCAAAGACGTGCAGTTGACCAGCGAGGGCGGCGAAGGAATGCGTTCCTCGAACGAGTCGATGAGTTTGTAATACTTGGGGTCGAGCTGAATATCGATGGCGGGCAAGCGTCGCTCCGGATTGGCGACGATGTGGCTGGCCTCGTTGATGTGGAAGCAATCCGAGCGCAGCGCGAGCAGGTCGTCGGTTGTTTTGACCGGTGCGAACCGGGTGCGTGGCACATCGATGGCTTGTGCGCCGGGGATGACCGAGAGTGCGGAACCCATCGCCGTTTCGAGCTGCACCACCGGAGTTGAATCGGGATCGCGCGGATCAAGCGTCTTGCGGTTCACCAGCACGGGCAGCGGCAATACGCCATCGAGTTCGCGCAGTTGATCCTGGAGCAGGCGCAAGTTCAGCCAGAGGTTGTTGGTATTGAAGAAGCGATAGCGATCGATGTTCTGAAATTCGTCCTTTTCGTCGGCGGGACATTGGGCGGACTCCCGTAGCAGGTAATGGCCATCTTTGGCTTGGGCCAGATGACCGCCCTTGCGGTCCGCCGTGGTGCGGCGCGTGGCTTCCATGATGAAGGGAATCTCCTGCTCCGCCAGATAGCCTAGGATGGCGGGGTCAAGAACCGCGCCCAAATTGTCGGCGTTCGATACAAAGGCGTAGGTGAAGCCGGCCTCCAGTAATTGTTCAAGCAGCCCGGTGGTTTGCAGGCAGGTATAGAGGTCGCCATGTCCCGGCGGACACCAGGCCAGTTCGGGTTGGTCGTCGGAGTGTGCGGGCTCGCCCGTCGCCGCGACCAGTTTGGGGACACGGTGTTGCAGGAAGTCGAGCGGGATCGTGCCTTGGTCCGCAGCGAGGGACGGATAGGCTTGCAGCGCGGAAAGCGTGTCGTCCCGGGTCGAGAAACTGTTCATGAAGATCAGCGGAGTATGGACCTGCTGCGCCTCGCGTATGTGGAGAATTTGCCGCGCAATGATATCGAGGAAGCTGAGGTCGTCTTTGACCTTGAGCAGCGATTTGGCGCGATCCAGTCCCATGCCGGTGCCGAGACCGCCGTTCAGTTTGATCATCACGGCCTGGCCCATGGCCTGTTCGCCGGCCGCCGCATGGCGTTGCAGCTCGTTGAGCGTGGGTAAGTGATCGATCGAGTCGATTTCGCGGCCCGATATGGTGGCAGGCGATGCATCGTGCAGGGCCGCGAAGGCGCGCTCGAATTGTCGAATCAATAGGTCTGGTGCCCCGTCCTGCTCCAGTCGGTCGCGTACGGGTTTGTAGTCAGGTGTTTCGTTTTCAGTCATGTAGAGCAGTGTGACAAGGGACCGCAGGGGAATCAAGGCTGGTTGCATCGCAATCGGGCATGGGGTAGAGTCGCGGCTATGAAAACGCGGGAAACGATCGAGGCGGATATTGAGCGGATGGTGGCTGGCCATTATTATAGTGAAGACTATGAATTGGAGTGGTCGGGCAAGGCCTACTATGACGGTTTGACGGGTCCCGAGCAGGAACTCTTTCAGGGCATCATGATTGCGCGACTTTCGGGACGGCCGGGGCTGGCGGATGTGTCGGTGGTGACGCGTTTGGGTGTGCCCGCGTTCACGCCGCATTTAGCGGCCTTACTGGACCGTGAGGATAGCAGCTCGGCGATGAGTCGAGCCTTGCTGGCGGTCTTGTCGCATCAGCCCGATGAGCAAGCGTATATGGCCGTTGAGCGTTTTCTGGACTCCGAGCTGGAGGGGGAAGCCTTAACCTGCCTGGCCCGCATGAATTTCCATCGCGCCTTGCCGCACTTGCGTTGGGCGATGCAGAAGGCGCACCTGCATAATTTCTGTATTCACGCATTGCATGAGTTTAAGCAACATCTCGGTATGGAAGCGTTACTGGAAGCCGTAAAAAAACTGGTTGAGCCGGATGCGGATGCGCTCGGACCGCACTTGGCGAAGATCATGCGCTCGAAAAGCGGGGCGTTCAACCCGTTCACGGCAGAGGAAATTGAGGAAGTGTTAACGGTGCTGGCATGAATGATTCGACGCAACCGGTGAAGGCGGTCATTTTCGATTTCGACGGCGTGATCGTCGAGACCGAGCCGCTGCATCATCAATCCTTTTGTCAGGTTGTTGAGCCGGATGGATTGTCCTGTGACTGGGCGGAATACGTGCGCGTGTATATCGGTTTTGATGATCGCGATCTGTTTCGCGAGGCGTACCGGCGGGCCGACCGGGAGTTAAGCGATCAGCGCTTGCAGGAATTGGTGGATGCGAAGGCGCAGGCGTTCATCAAGCTAACGTCTGCCGGGGTTCGTCATTACAAAGGTGTGCCCGAAATGGTTCGGCAAGTGGCGTCGCGCTATCCGGTCGCGATTTGCTCGGGCGCGCTGCGCAGCGACATCGATCCGCTGTTGGATCATCTTGATCTATCGTCTCTTTTCCCGGTTCGTGTTACGGCGGAAGATGTCTCGGCGAGTAAGCCGGATCCGGCCTGTTACCGTTTGGTCGTTGAGCGTGTCGCGGCGGCGTTGGGTTGCGAACTGGCGCCCGCAGCGTGTGTGGCGATCGAAGATACCCCGACGGGCATTCAGGCTGCAGTGGGCGCGGGCCTACGCGCTTGGGCGGTAACCCACACGCATGGCCGCGATGAATTGGGCGAAGCCGACCACATATTTGATTCGTTGCCCGAGATCGGACGGGCATTAGAGGTTGCCAATGAGACGCCATGAAGTAGATGGGCGCTTGGTGTATGCGCTGCTGTTGTGTTGGTGCATAGCCTGCGCAGCGCCGATTCCTGTGCCCGCACGGTCAGTGGATTGGGTCGAC
>SLAD01000133.1 GCA_007126995.1 Kiritimatiellia bacterium
CAGCGATTCCGCAAGCACGGTACATGGTATTGGATCGCTTCGGCCGCACGCAGGAGAAACTGCACGTGATGTGGCCCGATCGCGCCACACCTGAATTCGCGTGGTGGTCGGGCGATCCGCTGACCGAACAGCCACTGGAGGATTTGGATCAATCGATTGCGGGTTTAGACCTGACTTGGGCGGATTTGAGCTGGTCCTTTCTGTGGTGGGACGGCGCAGAGCGAATCGGATCAGAGCGTGTGCGCGGTCGCTACTGCGAAATCGTGGAGCTGCCGGCACCGACAGATCAAGGTTACCCGTTCGAAGCGGTACGGCTATGGATTGATCCGGCGGTAGGCTTATTCATGCGAGCGGACACGGTGGATCGACGTGGCCGGACCTTGCGCCGCATCGAGGTCCGCAGTCTGCAGCGGATCGATGACTTGTGGATGATCCAGAACCTGGATCTGCTGAATCAGCGAACGCGCGAGCGCGTCACACTGCGTATCCGGGAGCTGGAAGCGGTCCGAGAACCGTGATTTAGGCCTCCCCGCGCGATCGGTCGCCGTCAGGCGATAGTTTATGGCTCACCGCGTTGCGATGAGGTTTCAGTCTCCGATGATCACCTCGCCCGTGGTGCCCCAACGCTCCAATTCCATGGGTCGATTCAGAATACTCCAGTCCTCGAATGTCTCATTGTACACCCCGGGCGCAATCAGCACGCGGCCACCGGGAATCACATGATTCACGCCTTGGCTAACCGTCTGAAACGGATGCGATACAGTGCCGTCCTGAAGCGGCCCCGACGCAGATGCCGATACGTAAACAGGATCACGACCGACTCCCGGACACTCGTTTTCGATGAAGTCACGCATAACATCGACCACCCGCTCGTGGAAACGCATTTCCACATTCCCCACCCCGCCGGGACATGTATGACAGTAGCTCATGATCGTCCCAACTTGACACTCTTCAGGCAGCGGGCAGTCGAAATCCTCGCCGGCGCACGCATCAATCGGGGGGTTGTAGCAGTGCGTATGCGCAGAACCAAAATTGTGTCCTAATTCATGGGCAAAAACGAAAATATCCCAGTTGCCCCCGTGTTGTTCCACCACCGGAAAAGGGAATGTTCCGTTGACGGCATTAATGCCGTAGGCGTCTGCATCACAGATAGCCCCAATGCCCCCCGCGCGCCCACCGGTAAATCGCCCATTGGATAACAGATGAGCTAAGTGGCGCGGAACATGTGTCATATGTGTATCCCAGTAGTCGCTGAACTCCTCTATGGCGCTGAGCCGATTGGTGGCGGAATAGGGATCGTTTGCGGTGTCCCAGACCCGGGCAAAGGTGAGTGACACCTTAAGCTGCATGTCCCGCTCGTAAATCGAACTGACCACCGCCGTCAGAAGCGCCATGTAATCCAGCGCATCTTCCGGTGTGTCGAACAACTGCCGGTACCCCCAATCCCCGTCCAACGCCAATTCAGCCACACGCCAAGGGAAATCATCCTGCAAAACTCCGACGGTTGCCTCGCGCGGACTCGGCTCCGACCAGTCATCCGGCGTTTCAGTGTCGCAGAACATGTCGGGTGGAGGGAAATGATGCGCGTCGCGAAAACGCTCGTAGACGGCATGGGGCATTCCGGCTCGCCGCGAAGGGGGCGGCACGATCCAATATTCCTCACGGGCACTGACTTGCACAATACCGTAAACCCGCTCCTCGGTCACACCCAACACAACCCAGGAATCCGGGACATCCGCCACCCGGCCTTGAAAGAGTGCAATCTGAGGCGGTTCGGTGAGTTGATCCCCGTCATCCGTCGTGATGACGAATTGCGCATTGACGGCGTGCGCGTAATACGCTTCCAGCTCCAAGTCGACATACAGATCATCGTCCAACGCGAGTTGCTGGAGTTCGACCTCCTGCTGATGGCGCAAGCGATCGAATACGTCGGGCGTGGGACGATGATACCTGCCGAACGGAGCCGGGCGGGCGGGCTCTTCCGAAAAGAGCGTGGCCGCATGCACTCGTTTGACGTTTCTTTGCGGCGGTACCACGGCGTCACTGACCGAGGTGTCCTGCCCCGAAGGCAACTCAGGTAGGTCGCCCCACGAGGCGGATTTGATCCCGAGGACCAACGACACCACCAGCAGGCCGATACGAAGATATGATACAGTGTTCATTGCCTGCCTCCTCCTACTGCAACGTCACCAACACCAGCACCATGCCTGTGCCGTCTTCCAGCCCTGTCATGGCCTTGCCCAGCGTCGCCCCTTGAGCGAGAGAATAATCGGTGACGCGCATCGCATGACCACGCGTGGGCGAGGTAGTCAACAAATCGCCCGGCTCGATCGGGCCGTGCGAAGCATCCGCCTGCACGTACACGCGCCCCGACAGGGCCACCAACTCGTCGCCCTCCAACCGACCTTCCTGTGACAGCACCACACCGGGATTAATACCGTTGGCGCCACTGACGATACCGGCCACCCGGCGATCATAAGGCTGCTGACTGACCTTCAATGCGCCTGGATTATGCGGATCGATTACAACCACAGAACCCTTCGAAACCGCGTCCTCAGACATCGGGAAAGGCTCCGATATATCCGCGCCCCCCGTAATCGTAAGAGTTGCGACGGTTGCCCCTCCTTCAACACGCATGCCACCAGACGCACGGATGGCAAATTCATTGTTTGCTTGAGATTCGAAATCGCCCGCCTGGCCATCCGCCCATACGAACGAGCCAGTATGTAGCGCTTTGGCGTTGCGGCCTGCGGCAAAACTGTCATTCCCGGATGCCTCGTTGTTCCGGCCTCCCGGCACTGTGGCATTAGGGCCACTGGCCGTATTGAACTGTCCTCCGCCTACAGTTCCCTGAGCACCATCCACTCGATTATTACTGCCGCCGCCGATCGTGCTACTAGTGGTGGTGGCCACATTCGCACTGCCTCCTGATACCGTTGATACGGTTCCGCTGGCGCTATTGTTCCAGCCGCCACCCACGGTGGAGCGGTCAGCAGCGGCCCGATTATTGAGACCGCCACTGACCGTAGCTCTTGGGCCAGCGGCTATATTGTCCCGACCGCCGCCTATGGTGGCCACCTCATGCGATGCATGATTGTTCCATCCACCGCCGATGGCGGCATAGTTAGCGCTGGCATGATTGGCCTCACCGCCACCCACCATACTCCGCCAACCGGTGGCGAGGTTATTCTGCCCGCCGCTCACGGTGGCATTATTAGCGGTGGCCTGATTATTCTGACCGCCAGCGATGGTAGCTCTAAATCCAGTCAACGTATGTCCGTTACCGATTTTCAGTCGGCCGGCTTCCAAGTCCCCGCTGATAGCATCGCCGCTAATGGTTAGGTTTGTTAACCCCGATCCGTCGCCGATGAAGGTACCGCCGACCAAGCGCAGGCCGCCCGCAGCGCGAATGGCGAATTCATTCTCCGTTTCGGACTCAAAGATAGTCAGTCCCGAGTCTGCCCAAACAAATGCGCCGTCATGATTCGCGCTGGCGCGCCGACCAGCCGCAAAACTGTAATCGCCATCGGCGATGTTCTCCGACCCGCCAGCGACGGTGGCTGCGGCACCGCCGGCAGTGTTAGCAAATCCCCCCACTACGGTAGCGAATTCGCCCGTGGCCCTGTTCACGCTACCTCCAGAAATAGTGGTCCCCATCTCGCTCGCGATATTGCCGCCACCGCCACCAATGGAGGACGCCAAGCCAATGGCCTCATTCTCTGCGCCGCCGGCGATCGTGGCCCAGTCGCCTGAGAGCGTATGATCGGTACCGATATTCAGCCGGTCCGCTTCCACGTCCCCGCTGATCTGCGTGCTGACATTCAAGTTAGTCAACCCCGACCCATCGCCGATGAAGGCACCGCCCACCAACCGCAGGCCGCCCGCGGCGCGGACGGCGAATTCGTTATGCGTTGTGGATTCGAAATCAGCATTCTCCGAATCCGCCCAGACAAAGGCACCCTGATGGCTTGCTTGGGCACGTCGACCAGCCGCGAAACTATAATTTCCCGCAGCTAGATTTTCGCGGCCACCGGGGACAGCAGAATACTGTCCGTCGGCGATGTTGTCCGCGCCGCCGCCGACGGTAGCAAGCAAGCCGCTGGCAAAGTTGTCCCAGCCGCCGCCAACGGTGGATCTGCTGCCGCTGGCGGTGTTGTGCTGACCGCCGCTGACGGTCGAACGAAAGCCGCTGGCGGTGTTGGTCAAGCCGCCGCCAACGGTGGAGTCATTGCCGCTGGCCACGTTTACAATGCCGCCGCCGATGGTGGATGTGGCGCCGCTGGCGAGGTTGCCCCAGCCGCCGCCGATGGTGGCACCCACTCCGCCAGCGGTGTGGTGCCGCCCGCCGCCTATGGTCGCATACAGGGCGCTGGCTTCGTTATCTTCACCGCCACTAATGGTCGCCCAGTTTCCGGACAAGGTATGCCCGGTACCCATATTCAGTCTCCGCCCGACAATATCTCCGTCGGAATGCACGCCACCGGCCATCATAGCGTAGCCGACGGGTACGAGGCGCTGATCGGGCGTCAACTGCGCGAAGCCCGATACGCCGTCGTCGAACCAGACCCGCAGATAGATCGCTGGATTCGCAAATACAGATGGATCAATCGCTACGTCCATGCCCGTCAGGCTGGTGTCGCCGAGCAAGACGAAATATAGACCTTGGTCTACACTGAGTGAGACGGACGTATTCGGCGGGCTGTTGCCGTCATTACTCCAATGCGTAGTGCCCGCCCCATCCACCAAGGCAAAACGGAATTCGCCCGTGCCGTGGAAGTTGGTGCCGTCTACGGTCACGCGGCCTTGGTAGTTGAGCAAGGGCGGCGGCTGGGCCGCGGAGTGCGTCAGAAGCAAAACTTGCGCATTTAATAGTGCAAGCGCGATTAGGACAGGATTGCGGCGAATTGTTTTCATAGGGTCTCCTTGGTCGGTGACCAGTTATAGGTTCTGGGTCTTCAACATTTCAGTATTTCAGTTTTCAGTTTTTCAGCTTTTTCCTTTACGGCAGCGTGATTTCGATCTGGTACAGCTTCATCTCGTCCGTCGCGTCCAGATCGTGCACGGTGACCTCCTGGACGTTGGTGGTCGGCGGGCCGAGCGGGGTGACGGGTTGCCAATCGGGATCGGTGAGATCATCCGTGTAGCGAATGGTGTAGCCGCGCCCTGACCGTACCGGGTTGTACAGTAAGGCGACCTCGTCCGATTCGTTCGGCACGCGCTCAATGCGGAAGGTGAAGACTTCATTGGCATTGGTGGGATTGAGTCCGGCAATGTAACGGAACCAGTTGTCCTGCCCGGTCCCGGTCGGATCGGCGCTGGGAAAGGCGTTGGTATTATTCAAGCCGAAGTGCTGCACTTGCCACCAGTCGGGCAGCCCATCATTGGCGTACGTGCCGAAGTTGTCATCATCGACGTTAATGACCTGTACCGCTCCGGTTCCGCTCATGCCGAGCCAAGCACCGGAAAACGGACCGGGCGTATCCTCGTACACCGCGTCCGCCAAGGCCAAGCCGGTGGCATCGATTGAGTCGAGCGGCCAGTCCGGTTGATCCCAAGTCACTTGATCGCCCGGCACCGCCGTGATGGTGTCGTCGTCATTCACGGCCAGGCCGGTCAATTGCGTGGTGCTTTCCTCGTCGACCTCATGCGGCGATCCGGCCAGTTCGAGGACGACCACATCGG
>SLAD01000008.1 GCA_007126995.1 Kiritimatiellia bacterium
CCCACGATGGATGTGGCGCACATCAATGGCATGGACTTCTTCTTCAACCATGAACACCGGCAAATCGGCGTGCGCACCTATTACCAAGAGGAAACCCCGGAGGGTAATGGGAACTTCAATACCCGCACACATTCGGGCACCCATACCCTTCCCCCGAAAGGGTCCTGGATGCATGTGGCCGTCACGTTTGACGGCACGGATACCGGCAATGCGCCCAAGTTCTATCTGAACGGCGAGGAGCTGAACATGCCAAATCCCGTCATGGGGGGGACCGGCGGATATCCGTACATGGCCCGCATGCACTCAGGATTCCAGTCCACGGTCGGCGCGCGCGCGATGTATCCCACACAGGGTATGCATGACGGGACCATCGACCAGTTCCTGGTCTATGACCGGGTACTGGATGCGGACGATATCCGCAGGGTGTACGAGAGCAATTTGGGCAACTTCGCGCCCGTGGTGGATGCGGGCCCCGACCTGGAGACCGAAACCGGCGAAACAATTGCCCTGCAAGGCAGTGTGCATGACGACGGATTGCCTTTCGGCCCCGGCGCGCTCACCATCGCTTGGAGCAAGCTCAATGGCCCCGCGGGACCATCGTGGGAAGACATTTCCTCGCCCACCACGGAGGTGACCTTTGTCAATGCCGGCATATACACGTTCCGGCTGGAAGCCTTTGACGGGGCGCTGACCTCCTACGATATCGTGACCGTCACCGTGACCGGCGACGACATTCATTATCCGCCCACCGCCCACGACGTCACGGTCAGCGGCACGCTTCAAGTCGGCCACACGCTTTCACTCTCCTACGACTATGCGGATGCCAATGACGCGCCGGAAGACACCTCGCCCTCCGGCACGTCCTTCCGCTGGCTGCGCGGTGCGACACCGGACGGCACGTATAGCGTGATACCCGGCGCGACCGCCACCGAGTATACGCTCGTTTCCGCAGACTACGGACACTATCTGCGCGCAGAAGTCACGCCGCGCGCCCTGATCGAACCCTACACCGGCGATCCCGAGCTAAGTCCGCCCGTTGGCCCGGTCCTGCATTCCGCGCACACGACTTTTCCGGTCGCCGACGGGCTCCTCGCCTTTTGGCCATTCGATGATCGCGTCTCCCCCACCGCCGACTGGTCGCCGAATCAGTTTCATGCCAGCCTTGTCGGCGACACCGCATTTGCGCCGGACGGACATCATGGCAGCGCGTTGCTGCCCGTCGCGGGGGGCGGCACGACCGCCTCCTTCGCCGCCGCGCCCGCCAGCAATTTCACGTTTACCGCCTGGGTGCGCCACAACACGTACACGACGGATGTGAACGAAATCATCGTCGGCCAGCATTGGGATAGTTTCGCCTTCTACGTCGCGACCGGATTCAACAACGGACAACTACGTATTCAGTTCAAAGACGACAACAATGCGCAGTATAATGCCAATTACAACGACGCGCGCGATTTCATCCCAGCCGGTCAATGGGTGCATCTGGCGGCCGTGCGGGACGGCTCCACCTTCCGGCTATATGTGAACGGTGTGCTGCGCGCCCCGAGCTGGACCAACGGAGCGGGCACCGAGCCGATCGCAGCGAATGCGCAACCCGTGCGCGTTGGCCACATGCCGGGCGCGGCGCACTGGGACGGGCTCATCGACCAAGTGACCCTGCATAACCGGGCCTTATCGGAGGAAGAAATCAGCACGGTGATGCATTTCGATCCCGGCACGTATTCGCCACCGCCCAAAAGTTACGCACAGTGGGCGGACATCGTCTTCGCACATCTTGAGGGGGGCGCGTCGCATCCGGATGCCGACCCGATGGCGGATCCCGACGAAGACGGCGTGGTGAATCTACTAGAACATGCTTTGGGCGGGGATCCCTTCGAACCCAACACCGCGCCCAAGCCCGCAGGCGCCTGGATTGAAGACAATGGCGACGTCTATTTTCTGCTCGTCATCCCGCGCAACCCGGACGCCACGGACGTGCTGTATCAAGCTGAATTCACGACCGACTTGGTTGATCCGGATTGGAGCAGTGCCGAGACCGTGATTGTGACCGACACACCGGCGCTACTGACGATTCGCGATTCCATCCCGGCCCATCTGCTGCAGCGACGCTATGCCCGGCTGCGTGTGGAGTTGCAATCGGGACTCTAATGAGCAGCTTTTGGCCTCCGGCGCTCCGACTCGATGCCCCATGAAAGATACAGCTTGGCTAAACTTTGATACGGAACATCTCGTTTGTTGGCCAAGACTTTGAGTTCGTCGATCATATCCTCAGGCAGGCGAATAGATATGGACTTCAGAGAAGGCTTCAGATTAGGGAAAGTGGCCCTCTTGCGTTGCGCCGTGTCAAAATAGTCCAAAGGTGAATGCGTCGACCAGAAGGCTCGTTCTGCGTCTTCGTCTTTGAATCGTGGCCGCTTCTTATTCCTGGTCTTCATAATACTTCCGCTCCTTCCGGTTCATGTCGCGGGCCGAAATAACTCGTATCTTCTCACCCCTCATGGTGAAGATCACCACCAGCGTCCGAGCGTTGTCGGTCTTCCCGAACGCAGCATACCGATCCTCCGCCACGGAATGGACGGGATCGTCAAGCACAATCAAGGGCTCGTTGAAAAATATCTGTTCAGCCTCGCCGTTGAGAACCCCGTGCTTGAGGTTTTTGTCCCGATTACCATCATCCCAGTCGAAACTGGAAAACGCTGGGAACGCACGCTTCATCACGATAATGTATATTGGCGCAATATACTTGTCAACGGATGATTTCCGCTGTTCGACGCAATGCACTTGTTATCAAAGAGCGAGAAGGATTAGCATCGACTGCCGAGCAATTGAAAAACGTTTGCAGACCCATGTTCCATAAAGAAGGCTATCATTTAGGCGATACGTGGTATCAGATCGCGGACGACCGCGCGCATCTGTATTTTCTGACCTGCCCCGATAGTGTCGAACGTCATACCTGCTGGTCCATCGGGCACGCTTCCAGCGCAGATCTCATTAACTGGCAAGACCACGGTTTGCTCTTCGACTCCAAGCCGGACGATCCCGAATGGTCCTGTCTATCCACCGGTTCGGTTTGTCGTTTCGGGGATCGTTGGGTGATGGCTTTCCTGCGCAATCATAATCAACCGGACCCGCGCACGGCATATGCGGAATCGGACGACCTGTTTCACTGGACTTTGCTGCCCGATGCGGGCACCGGCATCGACGATGTTGTGTACACCCGACGCGGCAGCAAACCGTTCAAGAATCCGCGCTGGCGCGACCCGTTTCTCTTCGAGGAAGATGGCTGGCTATATCAATGGATTACGGCCGCGGTGGAAGCGTTGCCGGACAACGCCGACGGCGTGGTCGGCGTGATGCGCACGCGCGATCTGAAGACCTGGGAAATCTTGCCGCCGCTGCAAACGCCGCCGCTCGGCACCGATCTCGAATGTCCTAAGGGTTACCGCATCGACGGTCAATACCATCTGCTGGTCTCGTTGTTCGATGTCCTGCAAGCCCCGGACTTCGCAGCCAAACAACCGCCGAGGTTGAATCCCAACACCACGTTCAGCTTGGTTTCGGATACGCTGGCTGGCCCTTATCGCTATGGGGGTGATGGACGGGTCTTGCCCTTCGATGCGCCTGGCATCCCTTACGCGTGTGAGGCCATCTGTTTCAATGGACAATGGTACCTGCTCGGCACCTGCTGGCATCGACACAAGCCGGATCACATCTGCGACCCGATCCCGTTGAAGGTTACCGAAACTGGGTTGCGGGCGGCGGTGGAAGAGGTGCGATTTAGTGGATCCGAGCAGGCTCCAGCAAAACCTTGAGTCAACCAGTGCAAGGACAGGAATGTCCTTGCTCCAACAGATGGGAACATGGGCATTCCTGCCCATGTATGCGGGCGGCGGCTGCAAGGAGGCAACGAGCTGCCACACCATCGCTTTCACTCTGCTGCGCCGCCCATCCGCACCTTCTCCCGTTCCACCCGTGCTAAGTAATCTTCATACGCCTGATCGAAGCCGCTGCGCAAGCGATTGTGCGGGGACGGACGATTGAAACGATCCTGCGCGTCGGGAATGCCCGATATCTCTACCCAAAAACGGCACACCAAATCGCGCCAGCGCTCGGCGTGGTATTCCTGCTGTACCAGTTTTTCGTACACATGCGCCCATCGCTCCAGGTCCATACGTCCATGCAGGGCGCGCCACTGGTGCCGATACCCGCGCACCGTTTCAACGCCTTCACAATAGTGGTCATAGAGCTGCTGGATCAGCGGCTTGCCATTGGGTAACTGATGCGTCCACAGCAAATGATGGAAGTACAGCAGGAAGCGCAGCGGACAGGTGGCCGGATTTTCGTACCCCGCGACGACATCGGCGGGATAGAGACCGAGATAGCCGCTGCCGGTCTCGGAGGTGCGATCCACCCCGATACCGTCCCGCGTGATACCGGCTCCACGATGATTCACCCACGGGTCCGGTTCCGCATGATGCAGCGACTCGGAAATAAACATCATGCCCATCGGCATGGTGTAGCTCGCCACCGTATCGTAGCTATGCGCCATGATCGCGGATACCGGCGGCGCAGCTTCTGGCCCGAACAGTTGCACAGTGTACTCATCCAACAGACCCGACGGCTCGGCGTCTGGTTGCCACGCCAGCCGACCGTACGTGTACAGGCTGCCTCCATGCAGCAGATGCCCGAACCAATTGCGCGCATTACTGATATGGGCCACGGCGGTAATGGCATCCAAGCGCTGCGACAACGGGCCGTGATCCAAGCCCCGGGAAGGAAAGTTCAGGATGTGATGAAAGTAGGGCCCTTCCCAGTTCAAGTGTTTGTCATAACCGCTGTACTCCTTTGTCAGCGCGAACTCACAACAGACGCGTGTCTGGGAAAGTTTGCCGAACAGCGCGTGGGCGGGTTCCCATACTTGAAAATCAATCGCGGAACACTTGACCTGCAGGATCACATTTTCCTCGAACGAGCCATCGAGATGCATGAATTCGTAGGACGCATGATTCGCGCGATCCGCGCGCGCTTTGGGATCGGGGCATTTGTCGCTAAGATCGCGACCATACACAAAGGCACGCCACAGCAGGATTCCGCCGTGCGGCGCCAGCGCACGGGCTAGACAAGCGCTGCCCTCGACGTGGGTACGGCCATAGGTGCCCGGGCCCGGCTTGCCCTCGCTGTCCGCCTTGACCACGAACCCGCCGAAGTCGGGAATCAACGCATAGATTTCATCCGCCTTACGCCGCCACCAATCCTGCACCTCTGCATCCAGCGGGTCGGCGGTATCCAAGCCATCGAGGAAAACCGGCGACGCAAAATTCACACTCACAAACAAACGGATGCCCCATTTGCGCAGGATCGCGGCCAGCGAGGCGAGTCCCTTGATCGTGTCCGGAGCAAGGATTTCGGGTTCGGCATTGACGTTGTTGACGCAGGTGGCGTTGAGTCCCACCGAGGCCAACAGCCGGGCGTAATCCTCGTAGCGCGGGTTAGGTCGGGTAAGGTCGGTCCAGTCGAAAATCGTGTCACCGCCTTTCACGCGCTCAATGCTGCCATGCACCGGATCACAGACCAGGTTGTCCCAGTGATTGAGCATACGCAAGGGAATGGCCGGCACAAATTCGCCGGTCGGGGGCGCACCACAATTAATC
>SLAD01000216.1 GCA_007126995.1 Kiritimatiellia bacterium
AGCGCCCTGCGTCGGTGCATCAGGCAGCCGATACCGAGCAGGCACAGGAGCAGTGTGCCGGGTTCAGGGATTACCATCGGGGGCGCGGAACTACCATAGACCCAGCCATCCCAGGACCCGTCCTCCAACTCTCGATCCGTAAAACCAAAAGTAGCCGAGGTCCAGCTTTCATCGGCGGAATCCCTGACCCAGTATTGCCACCAATCATCGCCGCCGCCGAAACCGCTGTTGCTATTTCCATCTAAGGAGATGCCATCCAGAAAGGTACCCCAGCCAAAATCCTCTTGAATTGTTTCCAAGGTGGTTTCCTCCTCGACGTAATCGATCAAGGTTTTGCCGGTAGCGGGGTCATGGCCCGCCAGCAAGATATCACCGTAATGCACCTCGAACTGAGCGATGGCACCGTTGCTAAAGTTGATGACGAGATGGGACGTATTGCTTCCGGATCCCAATTGATGGATGGCGGCATCCGTCGAAGGTAAGGCGATCAGGCCCAGTAGGGCGATGATGGTGATGGTCTTTCTCATGTGCTGCATTTCCTTTTGAGCGGGTTTAATCGAGGTCGTAAAGATGGTTATCCTCGGACAAGAAGCCGACGTTCGGCGGCAGGTTTTCATAGGGCCCGGTGTACCGGTCGCGACGGCTTTCGGCCCGGCCATCGGCAAACGCCACATTGGACATACCGCGATGGCGGAATCCTTGCGTGCCGGAATATCGCCCGGAAAAGTGGGCGTCGCCGGGGGCCGGCAAGGGCGATCGCATGAACTTGTTGGCACCGCCCTCCCATTCGCCGTCGCCGAACAACGCACACGTGGACGGATTACGGATTTGGCTTGGGCGAATCGGTTGCGTAATCGCCTCGCCCGCGCCATGCCCGACATAACTCACGTTGTAATTGTATCCCGTGTAGGGATCGCCCGACCAATTCGCGGTGCCGCGAAACGAGGGACATTGTTGCACCCGTGGATCGCCGGCCCCCTCCCACAGCAGACCGGGCCGCACCTGCGGCTGCCCGCCTTGATCCCAGTCGCGGACCGTACTGAAGTCCCACGCATGGATCGCTGAGCGCCGCCCATCGATTTCGTAGGCTACACCCGGCGGGAAGCGGCCACCGTTATTGGCCGCGTAGGTGTAGGCTGCGGCAACCATTTGACGCAGATTGCTGAGACAGCCGATCCGACGCCCCTCTTCAATGCCAAAATGAACCGCTGGATAGGCGAGTGCCATCAGCAGGAACGCCATCGTCATCACGACCAGCAGTTCCACCACCGTAAAGCCTGCCCGCTTCACGGCCAAATCCCTCGCAAGCGGTACGCGCCAAGGTCTGCTGTATCGGAGAGTGGGACGATTAACTCGACGGTTTCCGTGTCATTTCCATTTGAAGTGCTCACTTCGCCGGCAACGCTGTTCGTAGACCAACTCCCGGCATCCGCCAAATCTTGGCTCGACTCCAACACCACATGTACTGGGTCACCGTCTGTGCGGCGCGTGAATTGAATCCGCAGTGCGTCTTCCTCCGGCACCCGCGTCATATGCATCAAGGGCGACCTGGGATCGCCCGCTTGAATTCGGTCACGGCCGAGGGCGAAGGCCAGCACATTGGCGATCCCGTGCCCGTTGCCGAGGCCGTGATCACCGCCGATCGCCGGGTCCATGCGCTCTTCCCAAGTGAATTGCTCCAAGTGCCAGCGCTGATAGTCCGAGGCCGGAGAGACAATCGAGACCGCATCGATCTCCGGAGTTCCGTGTCCTGGAATCGGCTTGATTCTGACGTACTGAATCCATTTCCAACCGGCATCCGGGTCAACGGGCAGATCCAGCTCGCCGAGATCGAAACTCGTGCCGCCAGCCGAATGGCCATAAATCTGTGCAACTTCCACCAGACTCCGCCCGGCGAGGTTGGTGGAGGCGACGGCGGGATCAAGCGGCCAAGTTGGATTGGTCGGCACGCCCCACCACTCGTTTGTCCATCCTGTCATTTCGACGGGGTCATCAGGGTCATAGATTCGGCCCAAGGTCGGCGCGAAGGTATCGGCGAACGGTCCGTCCGTGAAGGTGATCCAGTTGGTGCCGTCCTGACTGACGGCGACGAGGCCCGGTTCCGCATGCACGTTTCCCGTCAAGATCACCTCTTCGGGATCGTGCACCCACGTTTGAGCCTGATCCGTGGCTGCCGCCGTTTGTAGGACGTTGCCGAAGATGATGAAGTCCCGTCCAAAGGGGTTGCGAGGATCATCATAGACGCGGCGTCCGAATTTCAGGATCAGGTGACCACCTTGACCGATCGTCACCAGTTCGGTCGCCCGATACGCCGGCCAAACCGGCACAACCGGTATCGTCCAATCGGGATCGATATCAAAGCCGTTTCCCGTTGTGTCTACAGTTGGCCGCCCCAAGGCAGTCAGCGCATTGGTGAACGGCTGCAATGTGATCGAGTCTGTGCCCACACCGTCACCCGGCTCGTACGAGATCACCTCGACGGCGAAATCCTTTTCGTTAAAGTCATAAGGTGCCGGATGAATGGCGTGTGCGGTGGTGACCGTCAAAAGCGGCCACAACAAAAAAGCGCACGCTTTAGCGTGCGCGGGGAAAGAAAAATATGAGCAAACGTGCATTTTCCCGATTCCGCGCGGAACAACTGTCGACCTGACAACAGATCGACGAGTTACTAGAGTTAAGCACGTCTTCTGGCTTCCAGCTTCAACCTCGTCCCGTCTTCCCATTCCCGAGGGAACAGTGACCAGTGGAACTCGTAGCTGGTTACAGCGGCGCGACCGCGTCCGATTTTCACGGAACTTCCGTTTGCTTAACCACAACTTTTTTGACAAGGAACTGAGTGGAGCGTAGCAGGTTGCCTGATTCAGTCAAGCGCGATAGGAAGAGAGTTTTAGATTGTTCGCCCTTATCTCACGTTCTGACGCAGATTGGGAAGTCGCCCCTCAGGAATCAATGTCGTGAGCCTACGGCAAGGCGATAATCGTCAGCGCTTGCCCGAACCGGCCCACGCCTTGCCAGTCGGGTCGCAGGATGTAGGTGCCGGGATCAAGCGGTTGCCACTCCAGCCGCACGCGTCCACCCGGCGCGGCCGAATCCACTTGCAGGCGCTGCGCGGTGCGGCCGGGACGCTGAATCTCCAACCAGACGGTGCCGACTTCGCCGGGTTCCCCAGAGGCCCAACGCGCGATGCCGATGTTCTGCAACTCCAGTTGCACGGTTTGGCGCACACGGATCTCCAGCGGCTCACCCCGTATCCTGCGAACAGGCTCATCATCCACACGAATCGCGCCCCATTGATGATTCATATTCTCGAACGGTCCAGCGGCTAGATCACCCAAGCGACGCCGCGACGCCTCGGTCGACCAGACGCCATATCCCAGCGGACGGATTTCCTCGATCCGGCCACCATCAATCTCGCGCGCATACACCGGGCTCCAGTCCGACGCGATACCACGCCAGCCATAACGGCCCTCGGGCAAAGCGAATTCGCGTCCGCTCCACTCGAACGGGGTCAGGCGATAGGCGCGGGCCAGATTGGCCACACTGCGCATCGCCCGCCACGCGGGGCGGCGCACGCCACTCGCCGAAATCAGGCCTTGATCGCTGTCCAGCACACGGTCGGCCGTGGCGCGATACGCCCCCACATGGCCACCGGCACTGCGGGTTTCGAAGACCAAATTATGATAGGCCTGCAAGGCTGCGGACTGCCACGCCTCGTCCGTTGATCCCGCGTTGGGTCCGACCGGGAATACCGCGCCGGCCCAGACAATCGGGCGGCCTGCCGCGACTCCACGCGCGTACAGACCCCGGAATACCGCGTCCCCCATCACCTGCGTATCGCCCACCACGCGGGGCGGCACAACAGTGAGATAGTCAACAAACGGCGCGATGAAAGCAGCGTCCAGCGGTAATTGCACACCCGCCCTCGCATTGAAGTCACTGCGGTCCGCGTCCCAGCGCGTCGTGATCAACTGCCGGTGTCCCGCTTGACGAATGGTTCGGACGGTGTCGGACCAGATCGCACTCCACGTGTCATGGGCGAATCGCCGCAGAATAGACCAGACGGGATGATCGGGTGGCCATGCATCCCACTCGTCCGGCGCAGGGAAACGCATCGGTGAAATGTCCCACTTGTCGACGAATTGGTCGGGATCCGCATACTGCATGTCCAACCACTGCTGCCATTGCTGGTTGAGCCACTCGGCGTCCAACGCGTGCGGCGGCATCAGATCCAGCGCAACCACAGGATAATCTCCTGGCAGGTCGAGCGTCGCCAGCAGTGCCGCGATGGTTTTGCCTTCGGGCTCTGCGGGATTCTCGAAGGGCATGCGCAACTTTACCCAGAGTCCCCGGTCACTGGCGGCTTCAAGCACATACCGGACCTGTGACGCCACAGCCGCATCGTCGTATTCGAGGATCAAGGTGTTGAAGCCTGCGGCGACGATTTCATTGACGTCGTGTGTCACCTGATCGGCGGGGAACCGCGATGCGGTCAACCAGCGCGCGTCCGGCTGGATCGATGATCCGGGATGGTAATCGACGCCCAGGAAGTGAATTGGCACACGGCCCGATGTGATGCGGCCTCCAGCGATTCCGACCCGTTCGTGCAATTGTTCGGGGGCGTGCCCCTCGCTGATTACTTTGACCGGAAAGGAAACGCGATCGAAGAGTCTGGCCCGTGCGCCCACTTCTTCAAGATTGAGCTGAACGCGGTAGTTTCGAACACCCTCCTCCACCCGGGGAACTACGCCCAGATTCAGCGGATGCACTTCCTCATCTGCGTCCGCTGACAGCTCAAACGGGGCGGAGACCACGCGCCGGACAATCCGGCGCTCTTCGTCCACTAACTCCGCGGTCAAACGCACCTGCACGGGCTCTGCGGCGAACGAGAAGACGCGAGCCTGTACCCGGATTAGTTCATCGACATGAAAGAGTCGCTGCTCGATGTGTACATCGGTGAGGAATCGGCCCCGCTGCAGGAAGAAGACCGCCTCATTCAACAGCCCGCCGAGCGCAGCGCGCGTGGTGCGGTGCCGATCCAAGCCGATCCAGCCCCAGCTTTGAGATGGCGCCTCTTGGGGATGTTGAATGAATAAACCCGCCAGCGCCCCTTGATTCTCCTCGCTACGTTGCTCGCCGGTAGCAAGTGTGACCCAGCGCGACGGCACATCATCCGCCCATAACAGCGGGTCACCACGAATATAATCCGCGTTGCGCGAGCGAATGTGATACACGGCCCGGGAGCGACTGCTCCGCACGGTCCGCGTCTTCTCCTGAAAACGGCTGGATGGATGAGCGATATACGGTGGTGCAGCAGCAGGGTCCCGCCTATCGGGCATCAGGGCTGCGGGTATGAGCCGGAAATCGGAACCGCCGTACCGATGTTCTCCCGCAGCTTGTGGCGCCAATTCCTGGTCCATGCCGACGTGCAAGGCGTTCAGTTGGTCGAGTTGCAAATGATCGTCTGTGCCGCCGCGATCTACCCCGCCATGCAAGTACGACCAACCGGCCACGTCCAACAACACCGGTCGCCATGCAGTGGTCAGGCTGACATCCCGGGCCCAGACGGCTCCGTCCGTCTCCTCCGCCTGCACAACCAGCCGGGTGGTTTGTCGATCGCCCCGGAAATAGGCCACCAGCGCGGCGTA
>SLAD01000191.1 GCA_007126995.1 Kiritimatiellia bacterium
GTGTATTTGCTGCGGGCAAGAGTTTGCCGCGGATTATGAGGGCTATGTTTGCACGAGCTGTGGCGGGAACCTCGATGTTCGGTACGATTACCGCCACATTCGTAGCCAGTGGGATGAGCAGAACCCCTTTGCGGGCCCGCGTCAGGACCAATTCAAGTACGCGCCTCTGATGCCCATCACCGACATCGAGTCGGCCCCGCCGCTACGGGTTGGTGCGACGCCGCTTCATGCCGTCCCACGACTAGGCGCATTGGTTGAGTTGCCTCATCTGATGCTGAAGGACGAAGGGCTTAATCCCAGTCAATCGTTTAAGGACCGCGCCAGCGCCATGATCATCGCGCGTGCGCGGGAGACCGGGGTTGGCGTGGTCTGCGGGGCCAGCACGGGCAATGCCGGTAGTTCCATGGCCTGTATGGCGGCGGCGGCCAACATCCCCTGTGTAGTGTTCGTGCCCGAGAAAGCGCCACCCGCAAAGATCGCCCAATTGTTAATCTACGGTGCCCGTGTGATCGCCGTCCGCGGCACCTACGATCAGGCCTTCGATTTATGTGCCGAGGTTTGCGAGGTCAAAGGGTGGTTTAATCGCAATACCGGCTTCAATCCCTTCACGCGCGAAGGCAAGAAAACGGCCAGCTTCGAATTGGTCGAACAGTTGGACGGACAGGCCCCGGATCGCGTGATCGTGCCAACCGGCGACGGCAACATCATCAGCGGCATTTGGAAAGGATTTCGCGACTTGCATGCCGTCGGGTTGATTGAGGACTTGCCGCGGATCGATTGTGCCCAAGCCGAGGGCAGCGCCGCCATCAGCAACGCCGTCGAACGTTTGCGTGCTTCCGGCGAAATCCCTTCCGGCGCGGATTGGCGCTCCGTTGAAATCGAACCCGTACAAGCCGATACGTTGGCGGACTCCATTTCCGTGGATGACCCGCGCGACGGACTGGCGGCCGTGCGCGCCGTGATCGAGTCCGGCGGTGAAGCGGTGACGGCCCCGGATGAAGCCATCCTTGATGCCATCAAAGAGGTCGCGCGCTTCACGGGGGTGTTTGTTGAGCCGTCGTGCGCCTGTGCGTGGGCGGGTTTGAAGCGATTGGCCGAGCAAGGCCGCGTCCAACCCGATCAGCGCATCGTGTTGCTGATGACGGGTTCCGGTCTGAAAGATATACAGAATGCCCGCAAGGTGGCCGGGGAGCCGACCGTCATTGATCCCGAACTTGATGCCGCGCTGGCGGCCGTTCAGTCGTGACGTTTACTTGCAGGATATCCACACATCGACTATCAGATAGGCCATGAGCGATTCAACCCAGTCGAAACCGTTGTTCGAGGTCCACGCGCCGGGCGTGGATACGGACGCTTTGGTCCGCGAAGTGCAGGCCGAGGTGGCCCGCAAAATGGAAGCCGGTGTCTATGCCGATGCGCGCGTGGCTCGCGCGGAACGGTCCAACTTGGCGACCCTGACGAATCACGATGAATTTCTCGCCTTTTACCTTAGTTGCATGCGCGACGCTTCAATTGTGGACATCAACGACTTCGAAATTCGCGAGCGTCGCCGTGGTGTCGGGCCGTTGTTGGTGCGCTTCAAGAAAACGATTTGGGGCTTGCTGAAGTTTTACACCTACCGCCTCTGGTCACAACAGAATCAAGTGAACGGACTGTTGGTGACGGCGATTGAAAACCTCGACCAGAAGTATGCGCACAAAATTGCGGCGCTGGAAAAGCGGATTGCCGAACTAGAAGGCGCCAAATCTGACGATAAGGAAGCCTAATGCCGCGGGCCGAGCGAATCGCTTTCATTGCCCCGCGCTTCTCCGAGCAGGCGACCATTGGCGGGGCCGAGACCTTGCTGAAGCAACTGGCTTTGCGTGCGGCCAACGACGGTCGCGAAGTTCATTTCCTCACTACCTGTGCGAGCGATCACTTCACCTGGGCCAATGACCGTGAACCCGGAACGTCGGCGGTCGACGGGTTACAGGTGCACTATTTCCCGGTTGATGAAAATCGTGACTTGGAAACCTTTCTGCGCGTGCAGCAATCGATCAGCCGCGATGTCGCGGTGACGGCGGATGAAGAGGAAGCCTGGATGCGCAATAACGTCAATAGTCAGGCGTTGTATGCGCACTTGCGGGACGAGGGCGGGCGCTATGACCGGATTGTGGCGGGGCCGTATCTCTTCGGGGTCATCTATTATGCGGCGCTGATTCATCCCGGCAAAACCCTGCTGGTTCCCTGTTTGCACGACGAGCCATTTGCGCGCCTGAAGACCATGCAGCGCCTGTTCGACGAGATGTCCGGTTTTCTTTTCAATACCGAGCCCGAGCAGGAGCTCGCCATCCGGTTGTTCGGCGATGTGGCGCGCAAGGGGCAGGTGGTCGGGATGGGCCTCGATCCCTTCGAGGCGGACCCGAATGCGTTCGCGCAGCGGATCGGGATGGAGGCACCCTACATCATGTATGCGGGACGTCGCGAACCGCTGAAGGGCACGCCGCTGATCGTTGATTATATGCAGGCTTTTCGTGAGCGCACCGGGCAGGACATCCGACTGGTGTTCACCGGTAGCGGCCCGATTGATGCGCCGGACAGCCTGTGGCCCTATATTCATGATGCGGGGTTCGTTTCCGAGGAAGTGAAACGTGAAGCCCTGGCCGGTGCACTGGCCTTCATGCACCCGTCCGTCAACGAAAGCCTTGGCATCGTCCTACTTGAGGCGTGGTTGGCCCGCACGCCTGCCTTGGTTCACGCCACCGGCGCCGTCTTGCGCTGGCAATGTCGCCAGAGCGGTGGCGGATTGTGGTTCCGTCATTATCCCGATTTTGAAACGGAGTTGCAGTGGCTGATTGGGCAGCCCGATTTACGTCGCCGCCTCGGTGAAGCAGGCCGTGCCTACGTCGAAAGAGTCTATTCTTGGCCCGCCGTTGATCAGCGACTCTTCGCCCAATTGGACACCGCAAGCCCGTGACCGAGACGGAGCACGAGCACAGTTTGTACTGGCAGCCGCGCCGCGCTGCTGCCTTGATCGCGTTGCGGCAATTTGTGCCCCGGGCCGGTGGCGCGTATGTCCGTGAACGAAATTTTGATTATGGTCCCCGCAAGCGCGACCACGTTTCGCGCTTGTCCCCTTGGGTTCGTGTCCGTGCCATCAGTGAACCGGAGATCATTCGGGCCGTCTGCGCGGCGCACGCGCCGACGTCCGCCGAAAAGTTTATCCAGGAAGTCTGTTGGCGCACCTACTGGAAGGGATGGCTGGAGTTGCGGCCTTCCGTTTGGACGGATTACGTACAGGCCGTCCGTGCGGCCAAGGCATACTGGGCTGACCATCCAGGCTATGTGGCGGCGATCAATGGCCGGACGGATTCACCGGCCTTTAACGTATTTCTGCGCGAGCTACTGGAGACCGGCTACCTGCATAACCATGCGCGCATGTGGTTCGCCAGTATTTGGATCTTCACCTTGCGTTTGCCATGGTCGCTGGGAGCGGACCTGTTTTTGCGGCATTTGCTCGATGGCGACGCTGCCGTCAACACCTTGAGTTGGCGCTGGGTTGCCGGGTTACAGACGCGCGGCAAACACTATGTCGCTCGAGCCGATAATATCGCGAAATACACCGGAGGGCGATTGGGAGAGGGGGAGGCGCTGCTCGAATCACCTCAGCCCATGACTGAGGAGGCTGCAATGCCGGCGCCCGTTTCATTAACTCCATTGGGGGATTGCCCCGTCGCTGGCAAGGCTGGACTGATTATCAGCGAGGATGACATGTCAGCAGGACGCTGGTTGCCTGAACGCCATCAGCCCACAGCCGTCGCGGGTATCTTTCCGCTATGGGCCTATCAGGAGGCCGGCGCCGCCGCGCCCGTCATCGCCTTCCGTCAGGCCTTGCTCAAGGAGGCGGTTGGCGACGGGGAAGTGTGGGATAACCGCGCCGCTTTAGCGGCTGCCGTGCGCGATTGGGTCGAGGGTAACGCGTTGGACTGCGTTATCATGGCGGAGCCGCCGGTCGGCTTCGGGCAATGCGTCATCGAGCCTCTCGCCGATATCCTGCGGGATCTATCTATTCCTTTCTGTCGCGAACGGCATCCTTGGGATGACGCGCTCTTTCCCCATGCCACGCACGGCTTCTTTCGATTCAGGAAAAGGCTCCCCAAGATTATCCAGCCGTGGCTATAGTGTTGGATATGTTCAACGTCACGCCAGAAAAAGAAGCCGCCTTGCGCCGGCAAATGGAGTCGCTTCGGATTCATGAAGCCGATTTGCGGGAGCGGTTTATTCGCGGTTCCGGGAGCGGGGGGCAAAAAATCAACAAGACATCGTCATGCGTGTATTTGATGCATGTCCCGTCCGGGATCGAGGTGAAATGTCAGCGGGCTCGTTCGCAATCGCTCAACCGCTTTCTGGCCCGTCGCGAGTTATGCGAGCAGTTGCGGGAGCGCATTGAGGGCGAAATGAGCAAGCGACAGCAAGCACGCGAGAAGATTCGTCGCCAGAAGCGGCGCCGGTCCCGGCGGCAGAAAGCCCGCATGCTGGATGAAAAGCGCAAGCAGGGCGAGAAGAAGGCGTTGCGTGGGCGGGTCGATCCCGATTGAGAGCGGGTCAGTCCGTCCACTCAATGATAAACGGACGCATGGATGTTGGGTCCACATTCATCCACCAACCATCATACTGCATGGCAATGGCTCGTGCGTTTTCATCCGCCCGATCAGGGTAACCGGGCGACCAATGCTCATATCGCCAGCGATCGCCCGACAGCCAACCCCAGGAACCGCGCACCATTTCGTCGGTACCGCCCAACCAGGAATTACGCCCCAACGTCGGCCAGCCGAACTGCGTTGTTAACCAGTCTTGATGCTCTTCGGAGCGTACCGTCGTCAAAATGCCATTGTGGGTTTCCGCGAAGGCACGGGCGGCCTCCCAGGTGAGGGGCGTGACGATCCAAAGGTAGTGACGTCCATCAAATGAAAATGCGCTGGTCGGGCGCTTGCCGGGATTCTCGTCCAGCTCCACCAACCCTTGCAGGCTGTGCTGCAGCAGCCGGTCCGCGTTTTGAAAGACGGGTACGTGTGCAAACGGTTTAATCGCCTCCTGGACCGCTTGCTGTGCCTGATCGTAATCTTCATCCCGCAGCGCGCTGTACAAACCGAAGAAGAGGTTATGAAAGGTGGAATCATTGCAGACGAACCAGGTCAGATTGGTCATGTCCGCCAGCACCTCCAGATCGGTGGCGCGCATTTCGCCTAGATGCAGGCTGATTAAGGGAATGCCACTAAGCGGTTCGAGGCTTCGCATCCGGGTGCCCGGCTCAGCGCGGGTCAGGGTCAAGTGCAGTCCACCGGTGGCATCTTGCACCAAATGCTCAGCCTGACCGGGCCAATCGCGGTTGATCTGGGCGCGATAGGCGCGCAGTGCTTGGATGAGGTCATCTTCTTGTTCCAGCGGATTGGTGAACAGCAAGTTGTAGGTGGCCGTATCCTCAATCACCACTTCTTTGTTGTCCGCTTGCAGGGGGGCGCTGACCCAGACGTTGTCATTCACCACAAACTTGAACGGCCATTCGTGACGCCCGGCGAAGTCGCTCAACGGACGCCGCAATTCGAAGCGGTCGCGCACGACCCGGGTCATTA
>SLAD01000044.1 GCA_007126995.1 Kiritimatiellia bacterium
TGAGATGACAGAATGTGAAATTATGGCGACAGCACCACACTGCCGAGCTGCGACGGCGACAGCGAGGGATTCCCGCACGAGTTACCAAGAACAAGCGGCAGTTAACCAAGTTGTGAACGATTCGCACGGATCCTGAGCAGCAGCATCTCGACGCTCACGTCCCTCATAAAAAAAGATAAACATTCTTAAACATTCGGGGTTTGACGGGTGTACCCTTACTAATCATAGTTGTGTGTGCCAAGGCCCCTTTGGGGCTGAATGGTCATGCATCTCGGCGGTTGCCCATGAGCCGTTGGGTTAAGTGGTGCGGGTCAGCAGTGGCTTGCGCCGGTGAACGAAAAAGAGGAGAAATAAAAATGAAATCAAGAAAACAAGGTTTCACATTAGTTGAAATCATGATCGTCGTCGCGATTATCGGCCTCTTGGCCGCCATCGCGATTCCGTCCTTCCAGCGCAGTCGTGATCTCACGCGTGCCAACGCGTGCATCAACAACCTGCGTTTGATTGACGCAGCCAAAGAACAGTGGGCTTTGGCTAATGATGCGAATACCGGCGAAGGGGTAGAAGATGATGAGGTTGACGAGTACCTGCGCGCCGGCCGGCCGACCTGCCGTGCGGGCGGGACCTACACCTACGGTACCGTGGGAGCCGATCCGACCTGTAGTATTGGAGACAGCGGCACGTTCCCGCATGTCTTAAGAGAAGCGCCAGCGGGTGATGGCGATGGAGATGGAGATGGCGATGGTGATGGAGATGGTGATGGTGATGGAGATGGAGATGGTGGCTAATTGCCTAGCCTAAATTAAGAGAAAGGCCGACAGGATTTCCTGTCGGCCTTTTTCTTTGTCGTCGGATGGTGGGGCGCGTTCATAGACACACTTACTCGCGACACTTACTCGGATACACTTAAACGAGGGCGCAGTACGGGCACGGTTCGATTAAGTGTAACCGTTGAAGTGTTTCGGTTGCGTGTAAAGACCCCTGCTCGATCCGATTGCAACCAGCGGCTCATCCAGAGGATTCGCCCCACCTTCGCGTGATGGGACCGGGTGGGGCGAGGCATCCCTGCCGAGCCGAAAGAAAAAGGTGATGCTGATTTGCGAGAACGGATTGAACCTGACCCCGTCCCTGCGCCCACTGCTGCGCCGGCTGTTGGCGCTTGCTATCCCGAGGCGAGTGCGTTATCACGCGCTATAGCTGGAGGTTTGGATATGCATTGTCCGGATTGCGCGAAGTCGATGATCATTTTGGAGTACGCGGAAATCGAGCTCGATTTCTGTCCGCGCTGCAAAGGGTGTTGGCTGGACGAAGGCGAGCTGGAACAAATTATCGGCGATCCCGAAGCGGCGCTCGACCTATTCGACTGGAAAGGCGGACGCGTTGGCAAGCGACGCTGCCCGCGCTGTCTGGATAAGCTACATGTCGTACAACTCCCCGCACAGGGTCCCGAGGTGGATGTCTGCCCCCAAGCGTGCGGCATGTGGTTCGATGAAGGAGAACTGCGGGCGGCCATCCGCGCGCAATTGCCGGAGGAACAGGCAGCGGGCATTGTGAAGGCGCTGAACGAAATGTTTGGCGGCGAAAAGAACGGTTAGACGATTCAGGTGGAATGAAGGAGAAGTAGTATGGAATGGATTATTGTCTTAGTCGTAGTGGTGGCCCTCGTGCTGTGGGTCGTTGGCCTGTACAACAAGCTGGTGCGCTTCCGCAATCAAGTGCGCAACGCCTGGTCACAGATCGATGTACAGTTGAAACGTCGTCACGACCTGATCCCGAATTTGGTCGAGACGGCCAAAGGCTACATGAAGCATGAGCGCGAGACCTTCGAGGCGATCACGCAAGCGCGTGCCGCCGCGATGGGCGCCCAAGGCGCCGCCGAAGCCGCGAAGGCGGAGAGCCAACTGCAAGGCGCGCTCAGCCGTTTCAACCTCGTGGTGGAAAACTATCCCGAGCTGAAAGCGAACACGAACTTCCTGTCCTTGCAGGAAGAGCTCACCTCGACCGAGAACAAGATCGGGTTCGCGCGTCAGTTCTATAACGATCAGGTGATGCAGTTTAATAACCTGATTGAGAGCGTGCCGACCAACATCGTGGCGGGCATGTTTCAGTTCACGAAATCGGACTTCTTCGAAATCGAAGAACCGGCCGAGCGTGCGGTACCCAAAGTATCCTTCTAACGCCGCTGCGCAGAGGTCCGCATGTTTGAGCTGATCCGAACCAACAAACGGAAGTCGGCCGGGCTGATCGTGGTGCTGGGCAGCCTACTGATGGTGCTGGGCTACGCGATCGGCCTGATCCTCTCGCCGGACGAGCCTACGCTGTCCTATTTGTTCGTACTGATCGGCGTGATCGTCTGGGTCGTGATGTTGCTGACCAGCTTGGCGGGCGGCGAAAAGATCCTGCTCTCGTCCGCCCGTGCGCGGGAAGTCAAAAAAGCCGACGCACCGCAGCTCTATAACATCGTGGAGGAGATGTGCATCGCCTCCGGTCTCAGCACGATTCCGAAGGTCTACATCATCGATACGCCGGACCCGAACGCCTTTGCGGTTGGCTTGAAACCGGAACGTGCGGCGGTGGCGGTCACCACCGGATTGATGGCGAAACTAAACCGGGACGAGCTACAGAATGTCGTCGCGCACGAGATTGCCCACATTCAGAATCGCGACACGCTATTCATGACCCTGGCAGGCGTAACTGTAGGCGCGATCATCATTCTCGGCGACCTCTTCTTCCGCTCCATGCTCTATGGCGGCGGACGGCGTCGCGGCGGTGGCGGCAGCAATCAGGGTGGCGCGGCGCTGATGGTGTTGGCGGTGGTGATGGCGATTCTGGCTCCGATCCTGGCGCGACTGCTCTATTTCGCCTGCTCCCGTCAGCGCGAATATCTTGCCGACGCGTGCGCCGCCCAATACACCCGGTATCCCGAAGGCCTGGCATCGGCGCTCGACAAGATCAGCCGCCAAGCGACGCGGCACCCGGGCGAGATCGGCAAGAACAAGACGCTTGCGCCGATGTACATCATTAACCCGCTGGCGGCGCGAAGTCGCCGGGCCGGTTGGTTTAGTACGCATCCGCCCACGGAGCAGCGCATTAAGGTACTGCGCAGCATGGGTGGCGACGCCTCGTTGGCCGCCTACGAAAAGGCGTATCAATCCATCCAGGGCCGCAAGGAAGCGGTATTGCCGCCTTCGGCGCGGGCGGCCACAGCGGCGACGCCGGCGCGCGAAGCGACGGAAACCGGTGGCGGCAAGGCCGGCACACGGAAGCAGTGGCGAGAGGTGCAGGACCTGCTGCATAAGGTCGACCGCTACGCGGTGCTGGCCTGCGTGTGCGGCATGAAGATCAAGCTGCCGCCCGACTACGAAGAATCCGAGGTCGCTTGCCCGCGCTGCCATCATCAACATGTCATTCCGCCCGAACTGCTGGCCGTCGGCGCCTTGGGCGCCGCCACCGCAGCGAAGGGGAAGCAGGCCTGAGGTTGCAAGTCGGGTTGTATAGCGATTTAGGCAAACGTGTCGACGCGGCCGTTATAACATGGATGATCGGGCGAATCCGCGAAGGCGGGCTAGGTCCACGACGCATGTTGCATCGGCAGGGGCTGTTGGTCCGGCATGAGATCCCTATCTCGACTTCGTCCCTCGGGATGACCGGTCCGGGCAAGTTCGGATCATTCTCGCGGCTCATCCAGAGGATTCGCCCTACGTTCGCGTGATGGGATCGGTAGGGCGAGGCTACCTGCCCGTCCTCCGGCGGGTCCCTGCCGAGCCGCAGAACGAGAACGGGATTATGTGCGGCCAACGAAACGCCCGGCGCGGTCACCCGTGATCTTGCCGTCGCGCACGGTAACGACGCCGTTCACCAGCACGAGATCAATGCCCTCAGACAATTGGTGCGGGTTCACGAAGTCGGCGCGGTCCCTTACCTGGTCCCGCTTAAAGGCGACGCAGTCAGCCTGATAGCCCTTCGCCAAAATACCGCGATCGTTGAAGTGAAACTGCGAGGCCGGCAAGCCGGTCATCTTCCGGATTGCCTCGGCCAAGTCCATCTTGCCGTTGTCCAACACATTGCGCAGGAAGCGCGGGAAACTGCCGTACGCGCGGGGATGCGGATGATTCCGGCTAAGCGGCCCGTCGGGCGAGTGAATCGAGCCGTCGCTGCCCACCATTACATAGGGTTCAGCGAAGATCTTCCACATGTTGTCCTCGCTCATGCCAAAAAAGATGCCGGTCGTTTTTAATTCATCACGCTCAATGATGTAAAAAACGGCGTCGACCGGCTCGATCCCCAGCTTTTCGGCCGCCTGCCGCAAGGGCATCCCTTTGAAAGGACGCGTTTCGTCGTGATGCGTGGATCCAACGGTGACAGTATCCCAATAATCGGCGTCCCGGCTGGCCAGCATTTCCTCCCGCATGCGTGCCCGGGTATCGGCATCGCGCACGCGCGCCAAGATCGCCACGTGCCCGTCATCCAAGGCCCAGTCCGGCAACAAAATATCCAGATCGGTGCAGGCGGCAATATACGGGTATCGATCAGCGGCCACCTCGATCCCTTCCCGATCGCGCGCCTGGCGAATCAGGTCCAGCGCGGCATCGATCTTGTGCCAGTTTTCGCGTCCGGAAGTCTTCAAGTGGGAGACCTGTACCCGCGCACCGCTGACCCGGCCATAGCCAATCGTTTCCTCTATCGCCTCGAGCAGTCCGGCCCCTTCGCTACGCATGTGCGAGGTATAAATGCCGTCCTCCTCCGCCACCACCTTGGCCAGCTCCTCCACTTCCGTGCGCGGCGCAAAGGTGCCGGGGATATAGATCAGACCGGTGCTAAAACCAATCGCACCGTCCGCCAGGCCGGCGCGCAAACGATCACGCATGGTCTGCAGCTCGTCCGCGGTGGCGGGCCGTCCTTCGTACCCCACGGTACCGGCCCGCAGCGTGTTGTGTCCGATCAGCAAGGCCATGTTGACGGCCGGGCGCACCTCATCCACCAAGTCGCGATACTCCGCCACGGTCGACCACTTGCCGGGATGCGGATGCATGGCCCAGTCGGCGGGCAGCTTGTACGCGCCGAATAGCGGGGCGGCGGACGCGCCGCAATTCCCCACCACTTCCGTCGTCACGCCCTGCGTAATCTTGGATGCGCCGGACGGCTCAATCAGCGCATAGACGTCGGAATGGGAATGGACATCGATGAAGCCGGGGCACAGCACATAACCGGTCAGGTCGATGCGCTCGCGCGCTTCGGCGCGGCTGAGATCCTCCACCGCCACAATGCGATCACCCACACAACCGACATCGACGCGGCGCCCCGGATTGCCGAGGCCGTCGTATACGTCCGCGCCGGTTAGCACGACATCAAAGATCATGATTCGCCCTGTGGCAACGTGGCGGGTGCCGCTGCTGCCGACTCAGCGGGTGCATTCGTGGTTTCAGTCGGCTCAGCAGGCGGCGGATTATCGTTGCCGCTCAGCATCGCGACGACTTCCTCCTGAACATGGGTGAGTTCAGCCAGCTTCAACTCCGGATCGGGAATCACAAACGTCTCGTTCGTCTTGCGATACTCATAGATGCGCAGCTTCAAACCGTCTTCGCGCACCTGCACATCCTTTTCGACCAGCAGTCGGCGCCGCTCCAGCATGACGGCCAGAATATAAATGGTGTTGGCGTGTTCGGGCCGGTCCTCGGCCACGAGTTTACGCAACAACGACTCAGCCGTCTCGCGTTTCACGGTCTCCGGCGGTGGCGGTGGCGGTAACCGAAAGATACTGTGCCACACGCTGAGCGCGGGTTCATCCGCCACCTGCGGCCAGCACTCCATGCAAAAGTCCTCGCGGCCGTAGCCTTCCTCGGAAAACGTCAGGCGCGACACGAACGGCTCATTGTCGACAAACTCCTTGCCGCACCGATTGCAGGATTCGCTGCGCGACCGGATCTCCCAATCTTGTTTTTGATTTAGCATGGCGTCAGTTATCGCGTAACGCGATAATCGGGTCAAGTCGCGCGGCGCGGCTGGCGGGATAGAGACCAAAGATGATGCCGATCGACATGCTGATCCCCGCGGCCATGATCAAGCTGGGCGTGGTGACGATGGTCGGCATGCCGGCGACCTGCGTGATGACGCGCGGAATGGAGATGCCGATCAGGATCCCCAGTAGCCCGCCGAGCGAGGACAAGACCACCGTTTCGATCAGGAACTGACTGACAATTTGGCGGCGACGCGCCCCGATCGCGCGCCGGATGCCGATTTCGCGTGTGCGCTCGGTGACCGACGCCAGCATGATGTTCATGATGCCGATGCCGCCGACCAGCAAACTAATGCCGGCAATCGAGCCCAGCACGATATTAAAGGTGCGCTGCGTGGCTTCGGCTTGACGCAAGAGCGCCAACGGTACGTCGATGGCGTAATCCTCATTCGGGTGAAAGCGCTCCAGCATCGTCCGGATACCGGCCGCCACCGGTTCCACGCTGGCAATGCTGTCGACCTCAGCAATGATCTGGTGCAACTCGACCAGTTCCACCTCGCGCGCCCCGGTCCTGCGTTGCACAATCACTTCACCAAATCGCTCGCGAAAGGTATCGATCGGGATGTAGATGTCCGTATCCGAGTCCAAGCGCCGGTCCCCGCCCCCGGCGGTTTCAATGATACCGACCACCTCGAACACGTGGGAGCCAACCCGCACATGTTGGCCGATCGCGTCTTCCGCCGCCAGTAACCGGCGCGCAGCCGGTTCCGCCAGCACGGCCACCGGCGCATTGGCGTGAATATCCCGTGCCTCCAGTGTGCGACCGGCCGCCAGCGGTCGGTCCACCAACGCAAACCAATCCGCCGTCGTGCCGACAATGCGCATGTCCATCCGTCGTGATTCGAAGCGGGCCTCCTGACGCATGATGCGCGCCGGCACGGTCCGTCGCACTTCGCGGAATGTCTCGCGAATGCGGGCTTCATCATCGTACTGCAAACCGTAGACGCTCATGAAGCTGGCCCGCTGTGCGGCGCTGCCTTCATCGACCGGCTTCTCGGAACGCAGAATGATCACGTTGCTGCCCAATTGCCGGATCTGTTCCAGGGCCTCCTGGTTGGCGCCTTCCCCCACCGCCAACATCGCGATCACGCTGGCCACGCCAAAGACCACGCCCAGCGTGGTGAGCAGCGAACGCAACTTGTGCAGGAGCAGATTTTTCAGCCCCAACTGGATATCGCGCACCATCCGTAGGTTACGCATGACGCCCCCGATCAATATTGTCGATCAAGCCGTCCCGCATGTGCAAACGCGCGGACGCGAATGCTGCGATATCGGCTTCGTGGGTCACCATGATGATGGTGACCCCTTGTTGATTGAGTTCCTGCAGGAAGCGCATAATCTGTTCACTGGTGTGGCTGTCCAAATTCCCGGTCGGCTCGTCCGCCAACAGCACGCGCGGATCGTTGGCCAGCGACCGCGCAATCGCGACGCGCTGCTGCTGTCCACCCGACAATTCGGCAGGGCGATGATGAAGCCGGTCCTGCAAGCCCACCCGCTCGGCCAGCCGTTCGGCGCGGGCCGCGCTTTCCACCGCACTAATGCCCTGATAATACAGCGGCAATTCGATGTTCTCGCGCACCGACAGTTGTGGAATGAGATTAAAACTCTGGAAAATGAAGCCGATTCGTTGCAGGCGGATTTCGCTGAGTCCGTCGTCGTCCTTTTGCGAGACGTCCTGACCTTCGAACTGGTATTGGCCCGAGGTTGGGCGATCCAGGCAACCGAGCAGGTTCAACATCGTGCTTTTGCCCGATCCGCTGGCGCCCATGATGGCCCAGAAATCGCCGTAATCGAAATCGACGGTAACGCCCGCCAAGGCATGCACGTCGGTGGTGCCCATACGATATGTCCGCCGCACATCCTGCAGCGAGATAACGTGTTCGGGCCGACTCATGCGTCCTCGGCTCGGCGCGCGGTGTCGAGTGGCGGGCTCAACAATACGCGTTCGCCTTCTTCCAACCCGCTAATGATGTGGATCATGCGATTGTTATCCATGCCCGTCTCCACCCAACGCGGTTCCGGACCACGCGAGGTCATGATGTAGACGACCGATTGGTCGCCCACGCGGACAACGGATTGCAAGGGCACATAGACGGCATCGTCCAGCTCATCAATGATGATCTCGGTGCGACAATTCATGCCGGGACGCAGCTCCGGCGCTTCATCCTGAATGTACACATCCGTTTGGTAGACCTTGAGATCCGGGTTCAGCCATCCGTGCTGGGCGTCGGGCAGCAACGCAATCCGGCGCACCCGCCCTTCGAATGTGCGGTCCGGCACGGCATCCACGCGGATAATCGCCGGCATGTCCGCAGCGACCTTGCGCAGGCTCGACTCGTGAATCCGGACTTCCGCCATCATGGCGGCTGCGGTCGGCAAATAGATCAAGTCTTGGCGCTCGCGCACTTCCTGCCCTTCCCGCAAAGGCTCGTCGCTGCCGCGGCGGCCTTGCCCCGTGGTGGTGTACACCACCATCCCGTCGGCGGGCGCGACAATCCGGCATCGTTCAATCTGTTCGGCGATGCGGCGCAGGCGATCTTCCTGCCGCTCAAACTCGGACTGCTTGGCGCGAAAGTCGGCCTCGGCCTGCACCACGTCCGCAGCCGCGCGTAAGCGCACGCGCTCCAACGCCAATCGCGTTTGCTCCACGTTGCTTTCCAGCTCCTCCATCTTTTGCTGATGCGTGAATTCCTGTAGCAGGCTTAGCTGACCTTCCGCCAATTCCAAATCAATCGCCGATCGACGGGCGGCCAATTCATCCGCCTGCAATTCCATCCCGGTCAGAAATCCTTCATCCGCGAGGCGTTGCGACCATTCCAACTTGTCATTGGCGCGCTGCAGCTCCTCGTTCGCCAGATTGATCTCGGCCTCCGCTCGCTGCACTTCCTGCGGGTAGTCACCTTCGACATAGCGGGTGAGATTCATCTGGGCGAAACGATAATCCAGCTCGGCTTGCGAGACATCGGCGGCCGACTGGTTTCGCACAATTTCCAACTGTTCGCGGGCACGAATGTAGGCGGCCTCGGCGTTCAGCACGCGGATTTGTTGGTCGACTTTCTGGTCTTCAAACACGCTGGCATCCAGTTCCACCAGCAAATCGCCTTTCCGCACGTGTTCGCCCTCTTCAATCAGCCACAGGATGGTGGTGCGCCCTTCCACCTCGGATTTCACCACCACCCGTTCGCGACTTTGAATGGTGCCGGATTCCGTCACACTGATGGTGAGCGGTCCCCGCCGTGCGTCGAAGGTCGGTTCGGTGGTCGCCGCCCCGGAGTCCGAACGAAACCCGTTGATGCCGAGCAACACCGCGCCCACGAGCACCACGCCCATTATGATCTTAGTTGAATTTTTCATACGTCATCTCTCGTCAACGCACATTACGCCGGATTCGCTATTCCATCCATACGCCCGTTTCATCCAAAGCCAATGTGCCCATGTCCCGTTGCAGTTCCAATTCGGCCAACCGATACGTCACCACGGCGGCCGTCAGCGCGTCGCGCGCCGAAACCAGCGCCTCCTGCGCCTCCAATACGTCGCGGATTTGCGCACGGCCCGCCTGCAAAAAGAGTTCGGTACTATCCACGCGCCGCTGTGCCAATTCCACCGAACGCGCTTGAATGGCCATCGTTTCGTTGGACTGCCGCAACACGCGCAGCGCCTGTCGCACTTCCGCCTTGATACTGTTTTCCAACTCCTGCACCCCGCGAATCGAGCGATCGAGCGCAATGAAGCGATCGCGATAGGCGTTGCGGGCCGCCCGGCGACTCCAGGGCACCTCCAGATCCAGCCGCGCCGTGTACACGCCTTCCGCGGGATTCAGATTCGCGTTCCCGAGCGAGGCGTTGCCCAGCCCGCGACGGCCGCCGGCCTGCGCCGAGCCCGACAAGTTCGCATTCCAGCGCAGATCATCGCGCGCAACGGTGACCGCCCGCTGCGCATCGAAGACCTGTCCCTGTGCGATCATCAGGTCTGGCCGCTGCGCGAGCGCGGTGCGGATCGCGTCTCCGGCATCCAGTTCAATCGCGTCCATGGACGGGGTCGGCTCTTCTTCCTCCAGCGCCGCGACACGCGCGGCCAGCTCGTCCTCGAGCTGGTCCATTAGTTGCCGCAGGTCACCATCGTCCAACTCCACCTGCGCATCAGCGGGCAGGCCCAGCGTGATCTTCAATTGATCCAGCCGCCGCTCGTACCCGGTTTGCGCGGAGAGCCAGCGATCGCGCGCCCGCAATTCCTCCTGTTGCGCTTGGTCCACCTGAATTTCCGGTAGCCGCCCCGCCTCGGCCAAGCGCCGGGCCCGTTCCGCAGAAATGGCGACACGTTCCAGATTGTCCGCCGCATTGACGACTTGGTCGGCCTGCTGCAGCACCTGTAGATATTCGCTGGCCACGCGCACGGCATAGCGGCGCTTGTACTGCTCAAAGGTATACATCGCATACATCACGTTGCGCTCCGCCTGCGTCAGCGGCTCCATCACGACGTGTCGTCCCGCGCCGCGCAGCAACGGGATCGAAACGCTTACGTCTGCCATGATCCCGTAGGCGGAGTCCCCGTCGAGCGTCAACAACTGGACGAGGTCCAGCATGATCCGCGTGCTCAGCTCCGCGCCCGTGCGCAAGGTGCGGCTGGCACCCAACGTGAACGTTTCCGTGAAACCCCGTTGCCGGTCATCCGCCGAGCGATCCTCGGTAAAGGTGCCCTCCAGCATGCCGACATACGTGTTGGCGAACTCGAAGGCCTCGGTATCGAGCAACAACGCCGCCCGGAATATCTCCTCCTTGCGCTCTTGATACTCGTTGTTATTCCGCGCTCCGACACGCAGCGCCGTGACCAGATCCAAGGAGAGCACCGTGAGCGACTCCTCGCGGGGCGCAGTATCGGCGGACTCAGCATCCTCCTCGGCGACAACGGGCCAATGCGGGATGGGTTCCAGAGCGTCGGCCCCAAGGGATTCGGGTCCGGCGTGCGGGAGATCCTGATCGATCAACAACTTGCGTCGCAGTGTGTCGGCGGGGCGTTCGATGACAAACTCCTCGTCGGCCCCGAAGACCGCCTGCTGCTGCCGGGCAATGTGGTCCAGCGCGTCCTGATCAGCCCGCGCCCGCTGTTTTGCGGGCGACGCGCAGCCCGTCACCAGCGCCGCGGACAGCAACAGGAACACGGGGAGGCAAACGCGAAATGGATTGTACAGATACTCAGCGAACATGCTGCACGTTACCATAAATCGCATCGGTTTCCAGAATCGAATCCGGGCGGGAGCGAGGCGCGTGCGCTCGGCTGGTCCCGAAATCGTGATATAGCAGATCAACCCATGTTCCCACCCACTGGGAACAAGGACATTCCTGTCCTTGAGGTCTCCAACCGGTTAAGGCAACAGAACTGAAATCCAGCCAAAAGGGCTCGCGATCAGAAGGAACACTCAGACATGGGCAGGAATGCCCATGTTCCCACCCACTGGGAACAAGGACATTCCTGTCCTTGCAACCAGGATGGCGCAGGGTTAACGGGCCACCATCAAACTACTTTCCAAGCTGAAAAGGTACTGTTACCTTGGAACCATGTCTGCACACACACTTTCAATCATCGTTGTGACCTACAATGAGTCGCAACACGTGGCGCGTTTGCAACGCTCGATTAAGAATCTGGATAAGCCCGAGGGCGTCCAAGTCGAATCCATCCTCGTGGACGGCGGCAGTCAGGACGGTACAGCGGAAGCGGCGCGCCGGGCGGGTTATTCGCGCGTGATCGAGCTGCCGGGCGCCAACATTCCGGTCTGCCGCAATCGCGGCGCCGAGGCCGCGCAAGGTGATTGGCTGGCTTATGTGGATGGCGATTGCGAGCTCGCGCCGGACTGGTTAATGACGGCCTATCCGTTGCTAACCGGTTGCGAGGCGGTCATGCTCGGCTGGCCGGCCCGCCCGCCGGACCCGATGAATGCCATGCAGTCCGCCTGGAACTTTCATTGGCTGAACAAGAATCCGCGCCTGGAAGATTTTATGGGGCGGCGCGTCGTACGGCACGAAGGCTTTCGCTTGGCTACCACGCGCAACATGATCCTGCACAAGTCTGTCTTCACCACTGTGCAAGGCTTCAACGAGGAATTGCCGACCGGCGAGGATACCGATTTCGCCTTCCGCGCCTACATGGCCGATGTCCCGGTCTTGGGCGTGCCGGACCTGAAAGTCGTGCATCACGGCGAACCGGTGACGCTCCGACAATTCTACAAGCAACAAGTCTGGCATGCCAACCGGCACAGTTATGAACACATTCAAAAGCTGAGCGGCGGGAAGATCGGCGGCAATGCACCCCGTTTCGCTAAAGCCTTCATGGCTGGCTTGTTCTCGGCGGTGGTCGGGCTAGCGATCAGCGCCGTGACGGGAAACGCCTGGTGGTTGCTGTTGCTGTTGCCCGTGCTCGGTGTGATTAGCTTGCCGGCCGCCTACATCAGTATGAAGGGGCGCTCGTTGCGCCATTTGCCGATGTTGTGTCTGCTGTACGCCGCATACGGCTGGGCGCGCATGCAGGACTGGGTGGGCTTGGCCCAATCGAAGGCTAGCTGGAAGTCGTAAATGCCCGGCGATACAAGGTCGCGAACTCGGCCACGACCGTCTCCGGGCGATGCCGCGCCTCGATCACGGCCCGTCCCGCTTCTCCCAGCGCCGCAGCGTGATTGGGATCGTCCAGCAGGCGCGCCACGTATTCAGCCGCCATCTCGTCGTCCCCGACGGGTACAAGGTAGCCGGTCTTGCCACCGCGCACCAGTTCCCGATTGCCGCCACAATCCGTCGCCACTACCGGCAAGCGCGCGGCCATATATTCGAGGATGGTATTGGACAGCCCCTCATTTGCGCTCGGCGTCAGCAAGCCGATCGTGCAACGCCGCAGGCACGCGGGCACGGCGCTGATATCGCCGAGGAGGCGGACGCGATCCGCCACCTCCAGTTCCGTCGCGCGCCGCAGTAGTCGTTCCCGCTCGACACCGTCGCCCGCCAGCGCAAAGCACACGTCCGGATGGCTGTCGCGCAGGCGCTGCGCGATCCGCAACACCATCTCGTGATCCTTCTCGGGATCCAAGCGGGCCACCACCACGACCCACCGGTGACCGCCCGATAAGGCCGTAAAACTCGACGCCGCTTGGCGGTCAAACTCGTCTACATCCAAGACATTCGGGATCGTGACGACGCGATCCGCCGGCAAGCCGCGCGCCAAGCACTGCTCGCGGATCGCCTCGGCGTTCACCACCACCGCAGCCGCGCGCCGGTCGGCACGATCCATCAGCCGACGCTTCCACCCCGCATAGATTTCGCCCAAATCCCGGCGACTCGTAATCAGTGGCACGCCCGCCCAACGGGCGGCGATGCTGCCGAATACCGCCGCATCGGCGTCCCACGCGTGGAGTCCGGCCAGACGCTCTCGCCGCACGTATTGGGCCAGTTTCCAGACCAGCCACAGGGTGCGCGGCGATTTGATGGATTGAATATCGAGCGGATACACGGGGCCGCACCGCTGCTCGACCGGGTCCAGAAAATAGCCTTCCCGGCGGAAGACCGCCACGCGCTGATGGGGCAATTGCAGGGCGACCCGTGCACATTGGCCTTCGGTTCCACCCCGGATCAAGTTCCACACGAGATGTAGAACGGGCGGCGAATCGAGGGCGGTGGACGGATGCATCAACGGCCTATCAATTCGTCCAGTTCGTCGCCCTCAACGGATACGGCGCGCGCCCCGCCGCGCGTGTTTTCGATCATGATTTGGCGATCCCAACTCTGTTTCGCCTCCAGTTCCGAGACGCCCGCCTCCGCCTGGGTCCGCACATAGGCATCGCGCCGGTCCCGCTCCGAACGCTGTTGGTCATACCAGCTCTCGCCGCTACCGGTATCCGATGAGCAGGCGCTCAGCGCCAAAACCCCGCAAATAAACAGTCTATGCATCGCCCTGATCACGCTTTAAGCCTACTTGCTATAGGGCCCGGAATCAACTATAGACTCTGCGGATACACGGGGCATACGCATCTAAATTTCTCTGTTTTCGAATGTGGCGCGGCGCAAGCGCCGGCCCTACACGTCTAATCGGGCGCATGTAGGGCGTCCGCTTGCGGATTGCCGGAGCGAGAACCGTGCGGATGAAGCTTTACGCTCTCGACCTGTCGGCGTATGTTCACCTGTGGGAGGAAGCAAGAAAAGCAAAGCATGAAAAGCCTTTCCACGACTTGTAAGGCGAGGGCGGACAAGGCGGGATTGACCGTTATCGAGGTGGTCATCGCCTTGGCCATTTTGGGTGTCACCTTGGGTGGCGCCTACGCCGTACTGCTGATTTCGATCCAAAACCGCGCCTTCGCGCACGATCATTATGCGGCCACGCTGTTGGCCAACAACCGTCTCGAACACGCCCGGCATTTGGCCTTTTCGGAGGTCGGCGACGAATTCGAAGAAGATGCCGTCCGCATTGACGACGAAGGTGTGCATGATCCAGAGGGGCGCTTTTTCCGCTCGACGAGCGTCACGCCCAACTATCGCGATGATCACCGCCTGAAGGAGGTTGAGGTGCGGATACAAGTGCCCTTGCCGCGCCATCGCGACCGGGCGGCAGGAACGATTACGATGTCCGCGGTCCTGATCGATCATCAAACGGAGGGAAACGGTGATTAGCTGTATTCGTCAGCTTGCGGTTCGAATTCATTTTCGACGCTCGGGTTTCTCGCTGGTTGAAGCTCTGATTGGTGTCGTCCTGCTCAGTTTTGTGCTGGTCGGCGCGATTTCGGCTTTTTCCTACGTCATGCGCGGGGACCGGTTGCTGGCCGCGCAAACAGAATTGGACTTGGATGCACGGCGCCTGGTTGAGCAGTTGCGCCGCGACCTTTGGCTGACGTCGCGCGAACGTATTCTGGTCTTCCCGGAAGAGGGCGAGGCCATTGCCATTAGTTTCCCGATCTCACAGTCAGGCGATGCCATGGAAGTGGACGAAAACAGGGAACTGATTTGGGATACCACCGTGATCTACCACTTGTGGGAAGATCCGCCCGAGGTGCGCCGCACGACGTTCCATCCCCGCGCCGCACTTACGGATGCCCAGCGGCGCCAGCAACTGGAGGACGTGGTCAAGAGTGGTAACGGGAGCCAGACCTTTAATAGCGCGAATAGTAACACGCGCCCGTTGGTTGGCAATTTGGTCCATTGGGAGCTACACCAAAGCAGCTCCCGCCTGGATACCTACGCGGAGTCGCCAGGCCGTCGCCGTTTGGTATTGGGTTCGGGCTTGGTCGAATGCGGAGCCAACACCCTCAGCTTCCGCACGGTGGGCAAGAACCCCGTCGGCACCGGTTCGTCGAGGCATATAGGTATTGATACGCTCAGCATCACCCCCAGCGGGCTGCCCTTGGAGGCGGAATGGTTGCCCGACGCCGTGGACGTGTCCGGCTCGGCACCTACCGTGGAGAATCTCGGCACCAACGATTTCTGGAGCGGCAATGCGCGACTCTGGTTTTCGTCCACGGCAAACGACAACTCGTTCACGCTCACATTCGATAGTGATCGATGGGAAGACCGCAATTTTGTCGGCATCACCAGCCTCAGTGAGGATCTCGATCGCTTTGCTTCGATCGTCGACGGGATCAACACCTATTCACTGCGACTGAGTGGCGATGGCATCACCTGGCGGGCGGCCGAACAAACCGGGGATATTGACGGCTCGATCGCGCCCGTTCACATCTCAACGATTTACACCAATCTGGTGCGCGGGGAAGATATGGACCCGATCATCTATGCGGATTTTGATGGCGGCTGGATCCGGCACAGCGGGACCAATGCCTGGCTCCGGTTTCAGGCGGCTGAATATGGCGTCACGCTTTCGGAAGTCCAGATCGGCGAAAGCGCGATCACGCCGCTGTCGGATTTTGTCGGCCCGGTTTATTCGGTCACCTTCGGCGGTCAAGGTTCGATTGCCTTGACGGATGACGTGATCGAATCGGACCCCATCCCGATTCACATCGACCGCGAAAGGAGTTATTTGGTCCGTTACCGACTGGCCCCGGAAACGCCCGGCGTCAAGCATTCGTTTAACCTATTGGGGCAATGGCTTCTCTCCCGCAGCGGAAACTGGGTTCGAACGGACTTGTCAGGTAACGAGTGGGAGGGCAACAGTTTAAACTTCGAACCAGGCTCGACGTTCGGCACCTTCCGTTTCCCATCGCAGGGCTCCTCGTTCACTTTCCCGGCACCAGCCTTTTCCCGCTATGTGGAGGTTCGCGCGGCGCACGACTCGGAAAGCACACACGCACTGGTGCTGGAGGAAGAGGTCGCTGGCGAATGGCAGCTCGTGGGCACCAACGAGCTCGTTCATGCGGGCACGCAGCGTGCCTACCGCTGGACCACGACGGGACAATCCACCCCGACTCGCTTTCGCCTCACACGCGAGGGCCCGAACAGCAGTGGCCACATCGTGCTCCGCCAGTTGACCCTCAGCCCGCACGGCACGGTCGTTGCGTCCGCTGCAAGCGCCCAGCCCCCCTCCTCTTTCCAGTCGAGCGCGTACTGGCCCGAGACCTATGATCCCCACGACATTTACGCCTTCCGCGCCATTCGCACCGGGCATGCCCCGCTGGGCGTCTACGATTCGCGTATCGTCGACACCACGCTCTCCGATCCGCAGTATCTTGATATCAACTGGTCGAGTAGCGACGATTTGCTGCTCGGTCTGGACGAGCCGCCGCTGCAACAGCCGTCCATCACCCTTCAAGCGAGGGCTGCGGACTCGCTGGCCGCTGTAAAGGAGACCGCTTGGGAGGCGGTCACCGCAGGGATCGCGCCCCCGATTCAGGGACGCTTTGCCCAGGCGCGGGCCATCTTGCAGCCGGGCGTGTACGGAGAAGAGTGGCGTCTCCGCGAGACCACCACGCCGCAACTTCATGACATCATCCTGAGATGGGGATGCGAGCCACGCATTGTTGAGCTGTCCGGCGTGTTTTCGGTTGGCCCGAATCAAGGCATTTACGAAGTCCTGCTGAATGACAAGCCACTGGCTCGCCGAACACAGGTCGAATTAACCGTTTTCAAAGATGTGCGAACTGCCGTAGGATCCGCCCAACGGATGAACGCTTCTGCGGCGATTGAAGTGGTGCCCCGAAATACTCCATTGAGGTGAAAACATGAATACATCATACAGCCAGCAGAATGCGGCAAACGCCCGCAGCCCATCGTCCAGCCATCGCCCGCAGGAGGGCTCGGCACTCGTTACGGTGGTGATCATGGTCGGAGTGATTTCGGTTATGACCAGCGGCTTCTACCTCTACGCCGCCAATATGTCCCATCAGGTGCGGCGCATGAGCGATCAGCTCCATGCCCAAGCTATCGCGGAGGCCGGCGCAACCTATGCGATTAGCCAACTACAAGCGGATTTCGATTCGCACAGCAGTTCGACGATCTTTGCTCCGCGTGACTTTGGCGGTGGGCGCTATCGGTTCCAAGTTTCAGAGGGCGGAACCCGGGTGATCTCCATCGGCTCGTACAACACGACGGAAGTCGGCGTGGGCGTCGGTTTACGCCGCGTCCGACCGCATCCTTACTTGGATCACTCCATTGTATCCGATGGCATTTTGCGATTGAACGGCACACCAAGCGGCATGGACGGCAGCGTCCACTCGAACACGGGCTGGGTGCTCAGCGGTCACGAAGGCAATATTACGGGGCAGATTTCAGCGCCCGACTATCACGGTCCGCATACGCCGCCTCCGCCTTGGCAATTTCAAGTGATGGATATCCCGCTGCTCACCGACCCGGAGTTCCAGGAACTGATGGACGCGGCCGATGCGGACGGCAAATTGGTGATGGAGCATGGCAACCAACGGGTCCAACGAACCGTTAATGTGGACGGTATTCATGTGATACGGGGTGATTTGACTATTCGCGGAGGGGGTAGAATCAATGTGGACGGGATACTCTATATAGAAGGGGATATCACCGTCAATGGGAACTCCCAGTTGAACATCCATGGCACAGTCATTTCGCTGGGACGCGTAACGCTTAACGGTTCGTCGAATATTCACGAGCCGGCGGGTGGTCAACGCGAGTACGTCGACGAGGACGGCGGGGTGGAAGTGCTTGCGATGTGGTTCGATCACTCGTTTTGATTTGCTCGACTGCGCCCGGGATGAACCGGCGTTTTGGAGGAGGGTTTTAACACACTCCTAGCGCGGCACGCTCGCTGAGGGCACAAAGCGATTCCTGTATCCGCGCCCGAACGCGCCGCCAGGCGCAGGACGAGCCACTGGCCGGCACCACTTTTGCATACTTGCATTGTCATCTCCCTCGTCCTATAA
>SLAD01000157.1 GCA_007126995.1 Kiritimatiellia bacterium
CAGGTGGTGGTATACCGTGCCGTGATGAATCAGATTGCCGGATTGGTTCAGCCTTGGATTCCTGTGCTCTGTTTCTCCCTGGTTTTTGTCACCGCGATTCAAGGCCTGTTCTGGGTGGCGGTGGTCGCCTGCGTCATCGGCATTCCGAGCACCGTATTGATGTGCTGGTTCGTAAAAGAGCGCACCGAAATCAGCACCAGCACGAAGCGGGAAAAGGGACTGTTCCGCAGCATGTACGAAGTGATGAAAAACCGGCACTTCGCCAAGATTTTCGCGCTCTACTGGCTGATCGGCCTGTCCTTCGGTGTCTTCATTCAAATCGGTTTCTTCCTGAATGTCTACTGGGTCATGGGCTCCGCGTTGTCCGGCGCCAAACTCGGCGCCTGGGTCTCAATGGTCGCGTGGGGGCTGGGCTTTATCGCGTTGCCATTGATCAACTGGGGCTGCCGCCGGTTTCAGAAGCATCGTGTCCTGCAATTCGCCATTGTCTGGATGGCCATCGGGACGCTGCTGAAATGGTGGTGCATGAACCCCGACCATCCCGAGTACCAATTCATCCTTCCCTTCTTCTTCTCGGTGGGGATCAGTTCGGTCTACACCGTGTTGCCGACCATGATGGCGGACGTGACTGATGTAGACGAATTCTATTTCGGCGTGCGGCGCGAGGGCATGTTCGGCGCGGTGATGGCCTTTCTGATGAAGGTGATCGGCGCGTTCACTCCGATACTGGCCGGTGCCGTGCTGGTTATGTCCGGTTTCGATCCAGCGCTGGAATACGAGCAGGAAGCCTCGACCATCCTGAACATGCGCATCATGTACTCCTTTGTCTCCGCGGGGATGTTATTGCTGGCGCTGCTGATACTGATCCGCTACCCGCTCACCCGCGATAAGATCGAAGAGATCAAGACAGAGCTTCATCGTCGCCATCTGGAAGAATCACCCGCTGTTTAAACGAGCCCCGGTGCGAAAAACAGTTTCCAGTCGAAGGTAATGAACACGGCGGATGCGCCCATCCAAATCCGTTGATCAGGCCCAGAACCGGAAAATTAGAATCGATTCGATGTCAGGCTGAAGCTGTCGCCTCGGCGTGTTATTCTTTACGCTGGCGGTATGCAGGAAGAGTGGATCTCGTTTCGAAAAGTTTCAACAATTCCGGAACTTGGCCCTACACGATTGCCCCCTATATGGGATACACGGACATCATCTTCGGCCAGGAATGGGGCCAAGGATTACCGCAGGGCGAGCGCGTCAGGCGGGGCACGGTCTATCATTGCCCTTCCTGGCCTAGATCTGATTTCTATCAGCAATATCCCGGAGATAACCAAGTCTGGAGGCGGTATTGGGGATATGTGTTGGGCGGATACGGGATGAACCGCACCCTTCATGTTCCGGTGGGGCAGTTCCCTTCAGGCGACTGGGGAATGCAACTCACCATCAGTACCCGCATAACGTCGATTCAAAATCCGGGTCGGCGTATGCTCGTAGCGTGTGGTCGCGGGAACTATGCCGATCTGGGAAGCCATTGGGACTTCAACAGCGCGGGTACCCCGGGCTATGCCCACAATGTGGACGTCTCGCGCCATGGCAGCGGGGGGAACTTGGTTCGCTTGGATGGCAGCGCACTCACCATGGAAACCGATGCCATGATCGCGGCGGGCCGAGCCGGCCGACTGCACGGCTATCGGGAATGATCGGCGTCGGGCGTACCCGCTGGACCAATCTCCCTTGTGGACTCTATTCCCTTGATCAGGTTCCACCAGCCGGCTAGAGAATTACGTAGAATGCGTCGGAGCCGTTGATTTGCGTCTGCAAAACCCTGCGGGTACCTGACTAAAAGTCCATGAATGCGCGTACGAAACCGCCGCCAAAGCGGGTTTGGTCGAAGTTGAGGGCAGACCCCGCCTCGAGCTGAAGCCGCTCGATGGTGTATTGTAGGCTGGCGGTAGCGCGTCCTAAAAAGACGGTGTCATTTCGACGTTCATCGTCATCCAGCGATTCACGGCGATCATCCAGCACATTGATTAACAGCAGTGTATTCAGTTGCAGCCGCTCTCGCAATCGCCAGGTACGTCCGGCATAGAGAATCCGGTCCGTGCGCTCCAGACGCAGACTTTCTGCTTCGTTGAACGGATACACGTTGTCTTCGTCGAAATAAACGAAATAGAAACCGGCGCGTTGATGACCATGATCAGGGCGTCTACGCCACCACTCCAGGGTACCGCTAATATAGTCGCGATCTACGAAAAAATCGTTACGGTCTCCCGCCACCAAGCCGACACGTTGCTTGCTGCCGTGTTCCCCCTCGACATCAAGACGTACATGGCTGTTATCGGTGAATTGGTAGCGCGTCCCCAAGGTGCCTGCGTAGCGCTCGAAATCGAACACGAAGGACTGCCGCGGATTCGTGAACCGGCTGGGGAGGTCCACATCGCTGGTGAAGTAGACGGACCAGTTACTTCCTATCCGGCTGGATAGATCCCATTGCAAGTTGACCGGTTGACGCTGAACACTGGCATCGTCGGGGTTCTTGTCACCGAACACGAAGAGCGGCAGCAGGACTTGAGCCCGTGAGTATAAGCGACGGCCTGAGAAGGTGACCGCTGTACCAATGTCCGCCTCGGCTTTCACCGCCGAAGGTTGCCCGAGCAATTCCACGGACCATGCCGGCGTAAGGTGATAGCGTGCACCGATAGAAAACCGCTGGAAGGTGCCATCGAAGTCGCGGTCGCGTAAATAGTCCGCGAATAGATCGAATGAGGGGGTGGCGGCCTGTTGTACTTTGAGGTGCTGGTAGAGATATAGATCATCGCTGCGCAACGAACCGCCGGCGCCGATAAAGGCATTGGTGGTAGCGTCAAATCGTTCCAGTGCGTCGGGCAGCGGCAGGTAGGAGAAGCGATTGATAAAGTAGTGGCGTGCAAGTTGATAATCCCTGGGCTCAAATTCGTCGCCACGAAAAAGGGCTTCAGCCGTTACGGGGACGAACAGGGCAAACAAGACGAATAACCGGCTGGGGGAAACGATGCTTTTCATTCCCACACTTGTCGCTAGCAACAGCGCATCTGTCAAGCAAGAGCCGCCGCGCATTGATCCGAAAACACTTGCCAGCCGATCACCGTTTGCCACATCTTACCGCCATGAAACCAAAAGACGTTCTCGAACAATGGATTGATCTCCTGAATCAAGGGAAGGTCAATGAAGCCGCCGCAATGTATGCTGAAGAGGCCACGCTGCTGCCCACGTTTTCGGCCAAGATACTGAAGACGCCAGCAGATAGACTGGACTACTTTACGCAGTTGGGGCAGAAGCCGAACTTGTCGATCTCGCATCATGCCGCAACGCAACATGTGTTTGAGCATGGCGAGTCGTTGGCGACGTTGAGCGGCATCTATACGTTCAAATTCGATATTGATGGCACCCCGCTCACGTTTGAGGCCCGCTACACCTTTGTGGTGGATACCCAGCAGGGTGCGCCGATCCTTCATCACCATTCCAGCCAAATCCCGCGCGGTATGGTGTAATGCTTTCCGGGCGAACACCCGGTAAGGATGCCGCCGAATGAGGCTGCTCACCGATGCGCCGTCGGCGACGCGAACCTTTCTGCCGCCGGGCGCAATCTGGCAGTCCTGCGCGCTCCATGCGTTAAGCGAGCCGGACGCCAGCCTGTGGGAGGTATTCGGTAATGGCGCGCCCTGTCATTATTGCGATGTCGAAGATGTGGTGGACGGCTCAGACTCCGCGCGCCGGATCGTCCTGATCGAGTTCGCGCCCACCTCCCAATTCGCACAGGCCCAAGCGGCGATGAAATCGCGCGCGGATTGGCCTTCGAACTGGGCCTGTTTGGCCTTGGAAGGGAGTCAATTCCAAGGCCAGCGCGGTCGCCCGTGGGTGGCGCTGCGCGGCAACATGCACCTGACCTGCCAGTACGAGATCGGCCTGCCGGCCGATCAAGTGCAAGCAGGACTCACCGCCTTGCCGGCCGTCGCCACCGTTGCCGCGATTCGCGCCGCTTCATCGCATCAAGCCGAGCCCCGCATCAAATGGGTCAACGATGTCCTGCTGGATGGCCACAAGGTGGCAGGCGTGTTGACCGCTTCACGTTTGCAGGGATCGACCTTATCCAGCGCACTGTTCGGGATTGGCATCAATCTGGTGCACGCGCCCGATCTGCCCCGCCAGCCGTTCGCGCCGGAGCCCGGTTCGTTGGCCACTTTCAATATAGAGCTGTCAGCGATGTGGCAGCAATTACAGGCGCAACTCGATGAAGGTGTGCGGCAATTGCGCGAGGAAGGGGAGCATGCGCTGGTGTCCGCCTATGAAGCCGCGGCGGACTTTATCGGGCGCAACGTGCAGATTTGGCCGGAGGAATGGGAAGGCGCGACACAGCCGGAAGCGCTGCTGGCGGGACGCGTGCGGGGACTGGCACCCGATCTATCGCTCCTGATCGACGGAATCGATGAGCCGGTCCGCAAAGGCCGGATGACGTATTCGAATTAGCTCAGAAACGATTTCCCTTTCGGCATCGGGTCGATGCCGAAATAGTCGGCCAGGCTTTGGGCCACATCATAAAAGCCGATACGCAGGCCGAGATTCCGTGACGGTTGCCCCTTTTGATACACCAGCAGCGGCACATACTCGCGCGTATGATCCGTGCCCTTGAAGGTGGGATCGTTCCCGTGATCAGCGGTGATAATCAACAGGTCATCCTCATTCAGCATGTCGATGTAATCGGCAAAAAAGGCGTCCGTCTGCACGAGGGCGTCCGCGTACCCTTGCGGGTCGCGACGATGGCCGTAAATCATGTCGAAATCGATAAAGTTGGCGACGATCAAGCCCTCTTTGCTGTCCCGCGTAAAGCGGCGCACGGCTTCTTGTGAGGTTTCTGTGTTGCCGGTATGATCCGATTCCGTGATGCCGCGATGGGCATAGATGTCTTCGATCTTGCCGACGGCATAAACGGGGAAGCCCGCATCCTTGACGCGCTCTAAAATGAGCGGCTCGGTGGGCTGGAATGCGTAGTCGCGGCGATCCTTGGTGCGCTCGAATGCGCCGGGGGAGCCGTTGAACGGGCGGGCAATCACACGACCGGTCCGATACGGATTACACAGCTCTCGCGCGATTTCGCAGGCACGATATAACTCCTCTAAAGGAACGACATCGTTGTGGGCCGCAATCTGAAAAACGGAATCGGCGCTGGTGTAGACGATCCATTTGCCCGTTTGCATGTGCTCTTCGCCCAGTTCGGCGATAATCCCGGTCCCGCTGGCGGCCTTGTTGCCGATAATTTCACGGCCCGTTTGTTCGACAAAGGCCTCGATCAGTTCGGGCGGGAAGGAGGGTGCGTCGGGCGGGAACAAGCTAAAGCCCGGATTCATTTCGATCCCGGCCAGTTCCCAGTGCCCGGTGATGGTGTCTTTCCCTTCGGAAAGCTCCTGCATCGCGCCGAAGGACGCCGCGGGCGTGTCGACGGCCGATATGCCGAGGAGCGGTTTCGCCTGTGGGAGCAGCGCAGGAATATTGCCCAAGCCCATCGCTTCAAAGAAGGGTAGCTTGAGACCGCCTACGGTCTCGGCAATGTTGGGCAGGGTCGCCGAGCCGACGTCGCCGTACTGATCGGCGTCCGGTGCCTCGCCAATACCGACAGAATCCAAAATGATGAGTATTGCGCGCATGGTGGTCGCCTCCGGTCTCTCAGGTTTCGATATGATCGACGATGCCTACGATAATGGTGCGCAGCGGGGCTGTGGTACTGTCCACAATCTGGCGCGCGCCATTGCCTTCATCAAGCAGCAGTACGGCATCGCCCATGCCGGCCGCCACGCCGCCATCAATCGCAATCACGGTATCGCCCGTGCGCTTGCCCTGATGATCCGTCTTGTCGACCAGCAACAGCTTCTTCCCGTCGTAAAAGGAGTGGTTGATGGTGGAAACCAAGTTGCCGCTCACAATGCCCGTCATCATGATGCACCGCCCTGGTCTACGTCCAAATCATCGACAATGCCCACAATGGCGTGATCGACCGGCACAAAGGTGGGATCCAGCGTCATGGCCGCTTCACGGCCGCCTTCGAAATAGACCAATTCATCGGGACCCGCCATGCGGGTGGAATCGGCGCAGACCAAGGTCTTGCCCTTGGGTTTCCGGTCCTTCGACAGGGGTTGCACCCAAAGCATCGGGACGGTTTCCAGTCCCGGATACGTTGAACAGGTCACGACACGTCCAATCACTTTTCCCAGTTGCATATCAGGCCAGCTCCCCGTTGAGGTTGGTGCATTGCGCTTCGCCGAATGCGGTATTGAAATTGATTTGCGCCGCCAAGGCCTCGTGCGGTGAAGTGATAATCCGTTGGCTGACGGGATGCTGCTTGTCTTGCAGGTAAAGCACCGCTAGTTCGATCGCCGCTTCCACATCGTATAACTCGCCGCAGACAATGCTGACGGCTTTGCCGTGCAATAGAGCATCGGCTAGCCGCAACTCGATCAGATCGACCGGTGTGCCTTTTAGCATCCGTTCGGTAGCCAGTATATTGCACGATGCCGTTTGCGTTTCGATGATGCCGATCGCGCCGTCGCGACAGGTTTGCCGTTTGCCGAAGATGGCATCGTAAAGCGGATCGGCCACGTCCGGCAGGAAGATATGGTCGAGTAAGGCATCCCGGGCCCAGAACAAGCCTTCTTCATATGACTCCTCAACGGAAGCCGTGCTGCCTGCGATCAACGTGAGGTACCGGCCATGGCTGATGGTCCCGCATTTGAGCAGCGAGATCGGCGCCTTCTTGACCAAGGCATCGGTTGCGTGCATACCCGCGGTGATGTCCTTGAATTCAAGGGTGGCTATGGCCGGATATTTCTTCATCAAACGATCCTGAAATGATCAACCAACGTGCAGCGTCGCCAGCGAGAGAAGCTCACGGGGCTGGTCATTCCTTCGCCAGTTGGGCTGGCAATGGTGAACGAAGTGTGACCTTCGCCACCCAAGCCCAGTCCAGCTTGGGATCGTCCGTTTTTGACGAAAATGCTGCAATTGCACTCGCGCGCCATGCGGCTGAGTCGGTCCAAATGCTTGGAGTGCATGATCGCGGTGTGATAACACTGTCCCTCCATCTCCAGCGCCAGGCTGATGGCGCGATCAGCGTCCGGGACGCGCGCGATCGGGAGGATGGGCATCATCTGCTCGGTCCACATCAAGGGGTGATCGACATCGACTTCGATAATGCCGAGTCGGATTGTGCTGGGCACGTTCATGCCGATTTGTGAGAGGATGACATCGGCGTTCTTGCCGATCAGGGTACGATTGATTTCGGCGTGCCCGCGGGGGCCGGCCATCTTGGCAAAAATCACCTGTTCCAAGGCCGCCAGCTTGCTCTTGTCGATCAAGGCTGCGCCGTGCTGGACCATCGACTTGATCAGGCCATCGGCAACGGAACTGACCACAACGACTTCCTTTTCGTCGGCGCAGATAATGTTGTTGTCCGTGGACGCGCCGAGCACGATGTCGCGGCCCGCTTGATTCAAGTCAGCGGTTTCATCCACGACCACCGGCGGATTACCGGGGCCGGCGCAGATGGCGCGCTTCCCGCTGGCCATGGCCGCTTTGACCACGCCGCCGCCACCGGTCACAACCAGAATGCGGATGCCGGCATGCTTCATCAGCGCTTGTGCGCTTTCCACCGTCGGATTGCCGACACCGACGACCACGTTGGGCGGGCCACCGGCTGCGGTGATCGCCTTGTTGAGCAGCACAATCGTTTCCATCGAGCAGCGCTTCGAGGCTGGATGGACATTGAAGACCACTGCATTGCCAGCCGCCAGCATGGCAATGGAATTGTTGATGATGGTCGAGGTGGGGTTGGTGCAGGGCGTGATCGCGCCGATCACGCCGTAGGGTGCGGGTTCGGTCAAGGTCAGGCCGTGATCGCCGGTGCGTGCATCGGGATAGAGCATCTCGGTGCCAGGCGTCTTTTCGATTACCAGTTCGTTCTTAACGATCTTATCCTCGAAGCGGCCCAGCCCCGTTTCTTCGTGCGCTGACTTCGCCAGGGCCGTTTTGTTCTCGCGCATGACCGCGCGAATGTTGGCGATGATGCGGTTACGGTGATCCAGTGGGAGGCCGGAAAATATTGGAAAGGCGGCCCGCGCGGCGTTGACGGCCTCATCGACGGAATTAAAGATACCCATGCCCGCCGGCAGGTTTTCCGCTGGCGCGGCGGCTGGCGCTGCTGCCGGTGCGCTGGATGCGCGTCCCGCGCCCAGATCCGCTACGATTTTTTGTGCAATTGCCTCAATGTCACGATCGGATAACGTCGCCATCTCTACTCTCTCCCTCAGTCAACTCGTGAATGTCCCGATTGTTGCGGGACGGATTCCATCAATCGTCGTCGCTCTTCCGGTACGCGTCTTTGCCGCCGACGTCCCAACTATCCACGATCGCCATGATGACGGCATCACAGGGTTTCTTGTCGGTGACTTGGGTTTGGCGGGCGGAACTGCCGGTGGCTACCAGCACGACTTCGCCGACACCGGATCCGACCGCGTCCACGGCTACCACTTGGCCGCCGGTTTCCTTGCCTTTTTCGTCGAGGTGCCGGACCAGCATGAAGCGTAGTCCGTCCAGCGAGTTTTCCTTGCGTGTGGCGACGACCGTTCCTACGACTCTACCTAAATTCATTCTGCCGCTCCTTGCCGATTGGCGCTTCCTTTGGGAAGTCCACCGGCGCTAGGGGTTAACGGTCCGTTGCGTAGCCCGCAGCCCGGATCAGGCGCAGGACCTGATCCGGGACATGCAGATGCGTCGCAATTATTTCTTCGCGCCGGTCTTGGCGCCGGTGCGTCCTAAGGGCATCACCGAGTCCACATTCGCGTGCGGACGGGCAATGACGTGTACCGCAACCACTTCGCCGACACGGCTGGCGGCGATTTGGCCGGCATCGCAGGCGGCCTTGACGGCGGCCACATCACCACGGACCACGACGGACGTGTAGCCGCCGCCGGTCTTCTCATACGATACGAGTTCGACCCTGGCCGCTTTGACCATGGCGTCGGCCGCCTCTACGGTGGCAGGAAAAGAGCGTGCTTCTATCATTCCTAATGCATCAGCCATTGTATACCTCTCTTGTTTGTTTTCTTGTTGAGCTGTTCGCTAGTTATTTTTTGGCCGGACGGCCTGTGATTGCGTTGATCGCGGCTTCCGCAGCTTGGTAGCCGACTTCAATATCGCGTTCCTCGCCACCCAGATACACGCGTCCGAAGGCGCCCACGGCGCGAACCTCGAGCACATTAATATCTGCAGCCTTCTCGGCTTCGTTGGCGGCGATGGCAGCATAACCGGCTGGTGCGCACTCCATCACATAGAGTGTTTGGCCCGGCAAAATCATGTTGCCATGGCGCATCCGGTTGAGCAGCTGCGTGTGATAATCGGAAAGATGACGAATCACCTGACTGGTGGTGACGGCGGGTTTAACGCGATCCTCCTCTTTCAGGCCCAGTTCGTCCAAAATCGCCTGTCCGGCGGCACGCACATCGGCCTGCGAGTCCGCGTGCAGCTCCAACATACCAAAGGTACGTTCGACGATCTGCATGCCCGGCGTCACATTGGTTGACTTAAGGGCAATATCGGTCATGCGGTTAATGTCCATGCCGGGGGCAATCTCAATAAACAATGAAGTTTGTCCGGCTACGGGTAGGAAGCCCTGCGCCACGGTCGCCAAAAATGAGGCGAACTGCGGCTGCAGACTATCCAGGAATACATACGTACGTAATTCTGCCACGGGTTGTCTCCTTCCTGCCCGAATTAACTACGGGAACGGGCTTCTTCCACTATTTTAACACTGCTACTTGCTCCAATACGGGTCGCGCCCGCTGCAATCATTTTCATCGCATCATCATAGGTGCGCACGCCGCCAGACGCCTTCACGCCCAGCTTCTTCGGGGCGACGGTGCGCGCCATCAAGGCGATGTCTTCCGCCGTGGCGCCGCCCGTGCTGAAGCCGGTCGACGTCTTCACGTAATCTGCGCGGGCCTGCATGCTCAACTCGCACGCCAGCACCTTCTCGGCATCGGTCAATAGGCTGTTCTCCAGAATCACTTTGCTGAGTGCCCGGCCATCTTTGCAGGCTTCCACGACGGCGCGGATATCTTCGAGCACCAATTTGGTGTCGCCACTCTTGAGGGCGCCGACATTGATCACCATATCGATTTCCTTGGCGCCTTCGCGAATCGCCTTGCGCGCTTCCAGCGCCTTGATCTGCGGCGGCATCGCACCCAGCGGGAATCCCACCACGGCACACACCTTGACCGGGGAATTGCGCAATAAATCGCGCGCCAGCGGGACCCAGGTGGAATTCACGCAGACCGAAAAGAAATTGTGCTCAATTGCTTCCTTGCAGAGCTTCTCCACGTCGGAGCGAGAGGCATCGGGCTTGAGTACCGTGTGATCAATCATCTGGGCGAGTGAGACGGCATCGACGTGCGTTGGCCCCGATGCGGGGGCGCCGGCGGTCGGCAGGCTGCCCGATAACAAATCTTTTACCCGGTTGGCAATACGTTCAATGTCCTGCGGCGATAAGTCCACGTCTGGTCCCTTCCTGCTTGCGTTGAGCGAATCCGGCCCGCTGCTTTTCCGCAGCCGGTCCCGCTCGATGTCCATAATTAAATCAACCCGACGCTGATGTCGGAGCTCGGTGCAATCGTTCCCGATAAAGGTCGAAATGATCGATTGCGCATCGGAAAGGGTGGTTTGGCCGGAGCCGAGAGTCAAGACATTTGCGCCGTTGTGTTCACGACTATTGCGGGCCAATGCCTCATTGTAGCAGGCGGCGGCCCGCACCCCGGCCACTTTATTGGCCGCCATGGCGGAGCCAATGCCCGCGCCATCGACGATAATGCCGACATCACATTTGCCTTCAGAAACTTTCGTGGCCACCGCGTTCGCGATGACCGGATAATCCACCGCGTCCTTCGAGTCGGTGCCGCAATCGCTGACGCGATGGCCGAGGGATTGCAAATAGGGGATCAGTCGCTGTTTTAAGTCGAACCCACCATGGTCCGAACCAATCGCAATGTGTAAAGGGGACTTCATAAACCAACGATAACCAAAGCATAGCGCGATAAGACCGTCAAGATTTAGTGGATAGGTTGCGGCCCTTTTGCCCTCATGCGCTAGACAAGCCGGACACTCTGGCGCAAAGTGTACCCATGAGTGATACACCTATACTCGTTTGGTTCCGCCGCGATTTGCGGTTGGCGGATAATCCCGCCTTTCATGCCGCGGCGGAAACAGGACGGCCTGTCATCCCCGTATTCATCTGGGCACCCAAAGAAGAAGATCCATGGGCTCCGGGTGCTGCATCACGCTGGTGGTTGCACCATTCACTGACGGCGCTTTCGAAATCCTTGGAGAAAAAAGGCTCGCGTCTGGTTGTGCTCGAAGAGGGCTCAGAGGCCGGTTTACGCCGCCTGATGAAGGAAACGGGTGCCACGGCGGTCTACTGGAATCGCCTCTATGAGCCCGCGATCGTGACACGGGATAAGGAAATCAAGGCCGCGCTCAAGGAAGAGGACATAGAGGCCAAATCTTTTAATCACTCCTTGTTGTTTGAACCACATCAGGTCGCCAATAAGAGCGGCAAGCCGTTTCAAGTGTTCACGCCGTTTTGGCGGCATTGCCTGTCCCTCGATGAGCCTGCGAGTCCGCTAGCTACGCCGCGTAAATGGACGAGTCCGAAAGAATGGCCGGATAGCGTGCCATTAGATGACCTAAAGCTGTTGCCCCGCATTAATTGGGATGCGGGTTTTTACGATACGTGGACGCCCGGCGAAGAGGGTGCCCATACAACGGTGGAACAATTCCTGGATGACGCGGTGATCGACTACAAAGCCAAGCGCGATTTTCCGGCCACGGTCGGTACATCACGACTTTCGCCGCATTTGCATTTTGGTGAGATCGGGCCCCGCCAGCTCTGGTACACGGTCAACGAGGCGATTGCCGGTTCGGGTCGCAAGGGCATGGTGCAGGGCGGCGAGTTCTATTTGCGCGAGGTGGGTTGGCGCGAGTTTGCGCATCACTTGCTCTATCATTTCCCGCATACGGCGGAGACGCCGCTACGGCCGGAGTTCGCGGATTTCCCTTGGCGCGAGAATGCGGAGGAGCTGTTGGCGTGGCAGCGCGGGCTGACCGGCTACCCGATTGTCGACGCCGGCATGCGCGAACTGTGGCACACGGGTTGGCTACACAATCGCGTCCGCATGATTGTGGCTTCGTTTCTCGTGAAGGACCTTTTGATTTCGTGGCAGGAAGGGGCGGCCTGGTTCTGGGACACGTTGGTGGACGCAGATCTGGCCAACAACACGCTCGGCTGGCAGTGGGCGGGCGGATGCGGTGCGGATGCAGCGCCCTACTTCCGTATCTTCAATCCCACCTTGCAAGGCGAAAAGTTTGACGCGGACGGCGAGTATGTGCGGCACTGGGTCCCGGAGCTGGACGGGGTGGATGCGTCCATCATTCATAAGCCGTGGACATCGGATGAGCCGGTAGGGGACGGTTACCCGCAGCCGATGGTTGATCACAAGAAGGCGCGTGACCGAGCGCTCGAGGCGCTGGCGGAAATCAAGAAGGAATAAGGGAGTCGAGTGCGATGGCGGAGAAGAAGCTATTAGTGGTTCAAGTTGCGGCCCTGAGCGCCGATATCGCGCAGCGACTGGGTAACGTGTCCGGCTTGGGAGACTTCGCCCCGATGCAGGCGGCGTTTCCGGCCGTAACCTGCACGGCACAAGCGTCTTTTCGGACCGGTCAGCCTGCGGCGCAACATGGCATGATCGCCAATGGCGTATATACGGATCGCCTTAAGAAGATCATGTTTTGGGAGCAGGCCGCCTCCTTGGTCGAAGGGCCGCGCATCTGGGATGATTTTCGTGCCCAAGGTGGCCGGGTCGGTCTGATGTTTTGGCAGCAGAGTTTGGGGGAGCGGGCGGACCTGATCGTGTCGCCGCGCCCGATCCATAAACATAGCGGCGGGATGATTCAGGACGTGTACACCGAACCGCGCGGATTGTACGCGACCTTGTGCGAGAAAGTTGGCGGGCGCTTCAACTTGATGAATTATTGGGGCCCCTTGGCTTCGCGTAAATCAACCGACTGGATCGTCGAGAGCATTTGTGCCGTGATGGATATGCCGGAGCAGGCGCCGGACTTGTTGCTCACCTATCTGCCGCACATGGACTACGACTTGCAACGGCACGGCACAGAACACAAGCGCGTGGACGTGGCGATTCGGCAGATGGCAGGCTATCTCGGGCGTCTGGCTGGGCAGGCGAAGAAATGTGGATACGAAATCCTGATTGCCGGCGATTATGCGATCACTGATGTGAGCGAGGGTGCCGTCTTCCCCAACGGCGCGTTGCGAACCGCGGATTTATTCTTCACGCAATCGGTGAAAGGAATGGCGTATCCCGACTTCTTCGCCAGTCGCGCCTTTGCGATGGTTGATCATGAAGTGGCGCATGTGTATACGCGGGACGAGGCGGCGCGTGATGAAGCGCGCGCCGTCTTAGCTGAGCTGGTTGGGATTGAATCGGTATTGGATCGCGAAGCGCAGCGGGCGCTGGAGATTGATCATCCGCTCAGCGGCGATTTGGTGTTGGTGGCGGCGGACGGCTATTGGTTCGCCTATCCGTGGTGGACCGACCGCGCGGAAGCGCCCGATTTCGCGAGTCATGTCGACATCCACAACAAACCGGGCTTTGATCCGTGCGAACTGTTCTTCGGCTGGCCGCCGGGCTCCGTCAGTCAGGACACCACCAAGGTGCGCGGCTCGCACGGACGAACCGGGCCGAGCCGCGAAGTCGCTTGGGCCAGTTCTGTCGATCTGGGGCAGCCGTCGGATACGGCGGCACTCGGACGCGCCGTGCAGGCGTGGTTAGGCGCTTGAACGACGCGGTGATTTGTAATGCGTCTATTTTAGGTTTCGGAATAAACTGACGTGGCCGATACAATTAGAGCGATCGCGTGATCACGTCGTTCAGAATGTTTTCCAGCATCTCCTGACGTCCGCTGATCCGTTGCGGTTCGCCTTTTTCGGCAGCGTATTTTCCAGTGCCTTCAAGTCGGTCTTGTCGGACATGATGGCTTTGCCCACGCCGCGCCGGTAACCGGCGTAGCGTTGCCGCACGAACTGGTCCAGTCGCTTGTCTTGTTTCAGGGCGTCCGCGATGATCAGTCCTCGCGCAAAAGTGTCCATGCCGCCAATATGCGCGTGGAAGAGATCTTCAAGATCGAACGAGCCGCGCCGCAACTTCGCATCGAAATCGTATTGATGCGTGGATGGCTCTTTCGGTTTAGGTTCGATGAAGAAGCGGCCTTTGAACCCGATCTTGCGACCATAATCAACCGACATGTGCAACATGCGCGCAAACTGTTCCCGCTCCTGTTTCATGTCGGTATTGATCAGTGCCGCGTACCCTTCGCGGCCGCCCCAGAAGACATAGCCCGTGCCGCCCAAGGCCACGGTTGCGTCCATGGCGCGCCGGATTTGTGCGGCGGCATGTGCGAAGACAAGCGGGTCAGGATTGGTGGCCGCCCCGTGCGTATAGCGCGGATGACTGAACAGATTGGCCGTGCCCCAGAGCAGCTTTACGCCGGTCGACTTTTGCAGCGCCGCCGCTTGGTCAACAATCGTGGCCAGCCATTTGTTGGTCTGGGCGATCGAATCGCCTTCAGGTGCGATATCGCGATCGTGAAAACACCAATAGCGGGCGTGCGGTTGCGTTTCGTCGATGCGGACGGGGCATTGCTGGATGGCGCCGTGGGCATCGTGGATCGTTTAGCAATGGTGAAGCGCGCGCGGGTTCATGCGTTGCAGGAATCGGTTCGATGGGGCGATTCGTATCTATTTTTTGTGACCCCGGGCGTGACGTCCTGGATGGTGCCGGTGGTGGATGGGTATCGACTGATCGGCGGCGTGATCGGCGGTGAGGTGCTCGCGGAGGCGGTGGGGGACGATGGGCAGGAGTCGATCGAGCATTTGGTGCAACACGGCGCCACCGTCCGCCATGCGCGTGAATATCTCGAATCGTTGGCGGTATGGCCACCGTCCCGCTGCCGCGAGGCGGCGGAGTACCTCTATCGTTTGGTCTACGATGTTTAGGGGTTGAAGCCGACTTTATTGGACGAGCAGCGCGAGCGCACCTTGCAGCAGCGGCAGATCGCCGAGGAGATTCATCGCCGCAAACGGGCGGATGATCGCACGTCCTCCATGGATGAGGAGCAATTGTTGTTGTCCTTAATCCGCGCCATCGACGCTTGGCTCGTGCGCCGACCCGCGCCTGAACAGGGGCGGGTAAAAGAGATGAACGACCACCGCGCAGCGCCTTTGCGACAGCGCTTCTGTCTCTTCTCATCGCACCAATCTATCACGGATTTCGACGGTTACTGCGCCCGATCGAATGTGGTAGGGCGCAGTAAGTTCACGACCATCATGTAATTAACATCACACCAAACAGGCTGCGACCTATTCGGCTTACATTGCGTTCAAAGTCTTGAATACGGATACCATTGACCTCATCAATTCGATTGGTTTGCGCTCAAAAAATGTCACACGTGTGACATTGTTTTGGTAAGCTCGGAGGCAAGGTGTGGGAAGGCTATAGGTCGCAAACAAAGCCCTGAATGGAATCGGCTTACGTAATGTTGAGGTCGATGCCCGCTGAAGCCCAACCAGATTTCACCGGCACCGGCACCGCAGAGTCTTGTCGGCGGCATTTACGAAAACGAAGCAGCGGGCCGAATGCTATATTCACGCATGCTGTAGCGTTGTGATTAAAGACCAAGCGCATGCGCTAACTCTACCGCATGGCGTTGATCATACCGGCTAGGCGACCTGCGCCAAAGCCATTATCGATGTTCACGACGGCAATTCCTGCGGCACAACTGTTGAGCATGCCGAGCAGCGCTGTCAGCCCCTGAAAGCTAGCGCCGTAGCCGACGCTAGTAGGCAATGCGATGACGGGTTTATCGACCAGCCCGCCGACCACGCTGGGGAGCGCGCCCTCCATGCCCGCGGCGACAATGATCACGTTGGCTTGCCGGATGATGTCGATTTGGGCAAACAGGCGATGAATGCCCGCCACGCCCACATCGAATACGCGCTCGACGCGATGGCCCATCAGTTCGGCCGTCAGGGCGGCCTCCTCGGCAACGGGGATGTCGGTTGTGCCGGCGGTCAGTACGAGAATGAATCGATCCGGGTCGGGTTTGGCTGAACTTTTTCGGACCGTAATGAGTCGGGCCGATTCGTGGTACTCGGCTTCGGGCACCTTGGCCTTGACGGCCGCATAGGTCGCGGCATCCGCGCGCGTGGCCAGCACGGAGTGCGAGCCCTCGTTCAGCTTTTCAACGATGGCGGCCACCTGGTCCGGTGTCTTGCCCTCACAGAAGACCGCTTCGGGCGCGCCGCAGCGCGCGGGGCGACCGGTGTCGACCTTGGCAAATCCCATGTCGTCAAATTGCATCAGGATCCCTATCGATGCGCAAACTTATCGCGGCTGGTCCAGAGTCCGGTCGATGGCGAACTAATAAAGAAGACTTCTTCGCCGTCCGGCATCGTGTTCCAACCTTCCTCCATGGTTTCCGGGTTGTAGCGCGCCAGCGCTTCCTGCGGATCGGCATATTCGTAGTGCACTTGTTCAATCTCGGCTTTGCTGAGTCCGCCCGGCGCGTAACGTATGGTGAAGCGTCCTTCCGTTGATCCGTGCATCAGGTGCGCTGTCCCGTTCGCCATTTCCTGTAGATCGGTCTGCGTGCGATATAACTCGAGAACCTTGTCCGTGCCACAGTAGCCGTATTTGCGAATAATCGCATCGATCTCGGGCTGCTCGCCAAAGCGTTCAACGCCGGGCGCGATGATCAGCAGTTCCCCGCCATCGGCCATGGCCATACGGGTGCGATAGACCGCCTTATTTGCGACCCATGTGGCGTGGAACTCGTCCGCCTGCATCACGGCTACCATTTTCTTCACGGGCTGATCAAAGATGGTGATATTCTGCGCTCGGCTGCGCTTGGCGGCCATGAGGTAGGTATCCAGGTCGTCCCCGATGTATACTCCGCTATGCACGAGTTCATTCGCGGCATCACGCTGCATGGTCACCTGCAGGTAGACGTGCGGCAGTTGGCTGAGGAATTGCTCCTCGGCCCAGTTGTAGCAGGCGCGCAGCGGTGTGATGAGATTGCCGAGGTTGTTTTCGATCCCGTAGACGCCCGCCGCGATATGCGATGCGCACAGCGTTTCTTTGCCACCCAACCCGATGAAGTAGTTCTTGTTGTGATTGGCAAATCCGAGCACTTCGTGGGGAACGACGTGACCGATGTTGATGATCAAATCCCACTGCTCGGTGACGGTCATCGTGTTGAGGTCAACCGGGATTTCCCAGTTCGCTTTACCTGCCGTGGTTTCTTCGACCAGCGAGGCCGGGATCACGCCCACGCGGGTGCAGCCGTTGCGCCAGTCGTGGGCGTGGATGCGCTCTTCCGGAATGCTGCCGAACATCCATTGGTTGTCCGCCTCCGTGTGCGGCACATGCTGGCCGAGCGTGGGGATGACATGCACATCGCAGTCGGGTCCCAGCAGCTTATAGAAGGTTTCCGTAATCCAGCCGGCGCCACTATGCGCCCGCGTGATATCCGGTGGCAGCAACAGCACGCGCTTCAATTCACACGGAAGACGTTCGCGGGCCTCATCGAGCAAGCGCTGACACATCTGCTCGATTTCACTGCGACTAATCGACTCTTTCTCTTCGTAGAACCAGGGCATAGTGTGCTTCCTCTAGCAGTGTGATGTTAGACGATGTAGCTCGAGGCCGAGGTGCTTCCACCGCGCCCGGTCCAGTTGGTATGGAAGAATTCCCCGCGCGGGCTGTCGATGCGCTCGTAGGTGTGCGCGCCGAAGTAGTCCCGTTGTGCTTGCAACAGGTTGGCGGGCAGACGGGCAGCGCGGTAGCCATCGTAATAGGCGAGGGCGGCGCCGATGGCCGGCATCGGAATGCCCAGTTTGATCGCTTGCGTGAGCACGCGTCGCCACGCGGCCTGTGAGTTTTCCACCGCCTGCTTGAAGAACGGGTCGAGCAACAGGTTGACCAGATCGGGATTTGCGTCAAACGCGTCCTTGATCTTGCCGAGGAAGACCGACCGGATGATGCAGCCGCCGCGCCACATCAGCGCGATGCCGCCGTAGTTCAGGTTCCAGCCGTACTCGGCCGCCGCGGC
>SLAD01000038.1 GCA_007126995.1 Kiritimatiellia bacterium
CTCCACCGAATCCCGCACCCTCGCCACCCTGCGCGACACGCTGCTGCCGAAGCTGCTTAGCGGGGAGTTGTCAGTTAATGAGTCCAACGCTGTTGCATCATGATTGAATCCATCACCATTTCCAGCGTTGCAACCTACGCCACCGCCCCCGAACTGCTCGACGGGCTTTCCCAATTCAATTTCTTGTTTGGCTCCAACGGCACAGGGAAAACCACTGTCAGCCGGGTCATCGCGGATGAGTCACAGTTTCCAACTTGTATCGTGACATGGAAGGCGGGGACGAAACTCCAGCCTCTGGTTTACAACCATGATTTCGTCGAACGGAACTTCAACCAATCGTCAGAGCTGAAAGGGGTGTTCACGTTGGGCGAGAAGCAAGTCGACACGCTCACGAAGATTGCAACGGCGAAAGGCGAACTCGACGCGCTGACAACTAGGATTGAAACCCTCACCCAGGGCCTGCAGGGCGCGGATGGAAACGGGGGAAAGAAAGGAGAGTTGGCGACGCTTGAGGCCGGACTAAAAGACAAGTGTTGGGCTCAAAAGCAGAAGCACGATGCGAAGCTGCAGGGCGGCTTCGAGGGGTTTCGCAACAGCTCGGAAAGGTTCAAGAGCAAGGTGCTTCAGGAAGAAGCGTCCAATAGCGCGACTCTCCTCACCTTGGCCGAGTTGGAGAAAAAAGCGGAAAATGTCTACGGACCGACGCCCACGACGGAGGCTTTAATTCCCGTTGTCGAAACCGCCAAACTTCTCGCGCATGAAACGAACCCAATTCTGAAGAAGCGGGTTATCGGCAAAGAGGACGTTGATATCGCTGCGATGATCAAAAAGCTCGGGAACAGCGACTGGGTTCGGGAAGGCCGCGGATTCTACGACGTAAACGATGGGGTGTGTCCGTTCTGCCAACAAGAGACGACTGACGCATTTGCGCGAAGTTTGAATGAGTATTTTGACGAGACGTTTGTAACGGACAGCAAGGCGATCGACGACCTCGCCACGAACTACGCACCGAAGCGGCGCGGATTCAGCAACAAATCGCCGGAATTATCGCGTCACCGTCCAGGTTTCTCGATGTCGAGAAGCTGAAGACAGAGAAAGAGCTGCTCGACGCAAAAGTCACACTGAACAACCAGCGCCTCGCCGGAAAGAAGAAGGAGGCAAGCCAGGTGGTCGAGTTGGATTCGCTGAGCAACGTCTGCACGGCAATTAAGACTCTGTTCGACGACGCCAACACCGAAGTGGCTGCTCACAACAAGATGGTGGCGAACCTTGCAGCCGAGCGTGCGACCCTGACAGCGCAGGTCTGGAAGTTCGTTCTTGAGGAACTTAAGACCGACCTCGCCGCGTTTAATACTTCGAAGGATGCACTGGAAAAAGCCATCACGGCGATGACGTCCCAAATCACAGCGGCGACGGAGGACAAGGCGAAGAAGGCGGGCGAAATTCGCGAACTAGAAAAACAAACTACCAGCATCCAGCCGACGATTGACGGCATCAACAGTCTTCTTTCTTCGTTTGGCTTCCAAGGCTTCAAGCTCGCGAAAGCAGCAAGCGGGAACTCCTACAAGCTGGTTCGTTCCGATGGTTCGGACGCCAAGGCGACTTTGAGCGAGGGAGAGAAAACCTTTGTCACCTTCCTGTATTTTTACCACCTGCTCAAAGGTAGCGAGTCAGAGACCGGGATGACCACGGACCGAATCGTGGTCTTCGACGACCCAGTTTCGAGCCTCGACAGTGACATCCTCTTCATTGTCAGCAGTCTCATCAAAGGGCTTTTCGATGAGGTGCGGGATGGAACCGGACACATCAAACAGATCTTCGTGCTCACTCATAACGTCTACTTCCACAAGGAGGTCACTTACTCTCCGAAGCAAAAGGGTGTATCACCAAACGAAAGGACGTATTGGATCGTGAGAAAGCCCGGACTGGTGTCGAAGCTCGACAAGCACCCGACCAACCCAATCAAAACGTCCTACGAGCTGCTGTGGGCCGAAGTTCGCAAACCTGAGCGCTCGAATCTCGCCATTCAAAACACGCTGCGGCGCATCCTCGAGAACTACTTCAAGATTCTTGGGGGCATCGAATTTGACGATCTCTGCGCGATGTTTGACGGGAAGGAGAAGCTCATCTGCAAATCGCTTTGCTCCTGGGTGCATGATGGGTCGCACTACGCGCACGACGACCTCTATGTATCCATTGATGACTCGATGGTGGACTCCTACCTGAAAGTTTTCAGGGCTATCTTCGACAAGTCCGGCCACAGCGCGCACTACAAGATGATGATGGCGGATGCCTTTGTAGAGCTGCCCGCAGTTGTTGCCGAACCCGCTGCTGTTGTAGAACCCACTCCCGCCCCCGCTGCCTAGCATGAGCCTCAACGAATCCATCGTCGAAGAAGCCGCCCTCGAATGGTTCGGGGAGCTGGGCTATGCGGCCGGGCACGGGCCGCAGCTCGCGCCCGGTGAACCGGCGGCGGAGCGGGATTCGTTTGGCGAGGCGGTGCTGGTGGGTCGCTTGCGCGAGGCCATCCGGCGGCTGAACCTTGGCATTCCTCTTCTAAAATCATTATAGCAGCATGCCCTATCATTCACCACGCTCCCTCGAACTTCTTCGCCTCGGAACCCAGAATCCGCGTGCCGAGTTCCGCGACGGGCAGGAGGAAGCGATTTGTCATGTCGTCGAAGGCCGCGGCCGTTTGCTGGTGGTGCAGAAGACGGGCTGGGGGAAGAGTTCCGTGTATTTCATCGCCACGAAGCTGCTTCGCGAGGAAGGGCTCGGTCCGGCGATCCTGATTTCGCCCTTGCTTGCGCTGATGCGGAACCAGATTGCGGCGGCGGAGCGGATGGGGGTGCGGGCGTTGACGATTCATTCCGGCAATACCGGGGAGTGGGACGAGGTGAAGGAGCAGGTGCGGCGCGATGAGGTGGATATCCTGCTGATTTCGCCCGAGCGGCTTTCCAACGAGTATTTCCGCAACGAGGTGCTCGGTCCGGTGGCGGGCAGAATTTCACTGCTGGTGGTGGATGAGGCGCACTGCATTTCCGATTGGGGTCACGATTTCCGCCCGCACTATCGGTTTATCGAACGGATCGTCCGGCAGTTGCCCGTCAATCTCCGGCTGCTGGCGACGACGGCCACGGCCAACCAGCGGGTGATGGATGATTTGGAGCAGATTCTCGGGCCGAATCTTGCGGTCTCGCGGGGAGAGTTGGGCAGGCCGTCGCTGTTTCTTCAGACGATCCGCTTGGCGGGCCAGGCGGAGCGTCTGGCATGGCTGGCGCAATATCTGCCCGCCATCCCGGGCAGCGGAATCGTCTACACCCTGACCGTGAGGGACACCCACCAAGTGGCAGACTGGCTCGATTCGCGAGGCATCGCGGCAAGGGCCTACAGCGGGCAATCGGGCGACGAACGTCCAGAGCTGGAGGATGCCTTGTTGCGGAATGAGGTGAAGGTGCTGGCGGCGACGACCGCGCTCGGGATGGGGTTCGACAAGCCGGATCTGGCCTTCGTGATCCATTTCCAGATGCCGGGGTCGGTGGTGGCGTATTACCAGCAGGTGGGGCGTGCGGGTCGGAACATCGAGTCGGCCTACGGCATCTTGCTGAGCGGCGAGGAGGAACAGGAGATCAATGATTTTTTCATTGAGAGCGCTTTTCCCAAGCGCGAGGAGGTGTCCGCGGTGTTGGCGGCTTTGGAGGAGGCGGAGCACGGGCTTTCTGTTCCAGAGTTGATGGCCAGGGTGAATGTGACCATGGGCCGGATCGACAAGGCGTTGCTGTTGATGAGTCTCGAGTCCCCGGCCGCCGTGGTGAAGGAGGGCACCAAGTGGAAACTCACGGCGAGCGAACTGTCGGAGGATTTCTGGAGGCGGGCCGAGAGGCTCACGTCCTTGCGCCGGGGAGAGCAGCGGCAGATGAGGGAGTACGTCGCCTTGGAAGATGGGCACATGGAGTTTCTCATTTCGGCGCTGGATGGCGATCCCGAGGGGTATGAGACTCCCGCTGTTTCCGTAATCCCGGGTCGGGTGGATCCACTGTTGGTCCGGGAGGCGGAGAGCTTTCTGCGCCGAACAGGAATCCCCTTGGTGCCCCGCAAGAAGTGGCCGAACGGGGGGCTGCCGCAGATGAGTGTGCGTGGCCTCATCCCGGAGGAGTATCGCGCAGGTGAAGGCAGAGTTCTCTGCTATTGGGGCGGTGCCGGATGGGGGGGCGAGGTGCGGCGCGGAAAGTATCGCAATGGGCGATTTTCCGATGACCTGGTGACTGCTTGCGTGGCGATGGTGAGGGAGTGGAATCCCGAGCCCGCACCGGAATGGGTCACCTGTGTTCCTTCCCTGCGGCACCCAGAGCTGGTGCCTGATTTCGCGAGGCGGCTGGCCGTGGCGCTTGGATTGCCGTTTGTCGGGTCGATTCGGAAGACCGATGCGCGTCCTGAGCAGAAAACCATGGCCAATAGCATCCAGCAGGCGCGGAATATCGATGGATCGCTCGAGATTCTGGGTGGCACCGTTCGGAGTGGGGCTGTTTTGCTGATCGATGATATGGTGGATTCCAAATGGACATTGACTGTGGCATCTTACCTCCTCCGAAAGTCCGGGAGCGGACCGGTGCATCCGCTCGTCCTGGCCTCAACCGCACACGCCGAATGAACATGGAAATTTCCGCTAATACCCAAGCGATTCTTCTGCTGACCGCCCCGCTGATCGTTGGGAAGAAGGCAGAGACAGCTCATTTGCTTACGCTGAAGGAATACAACCTGCTTGCCCGCTGCATTCGAGAAGCTGGCAAGGAACCTGCGGGCCTTCTGGGGCCGGATGCGGGCGCGCTATTGGAAACTTGTGGGGCACGCTTTGGCAGGGAGCGTCTGGAGGCATTGCTTGCACGGGGGTTTCTGCTCAGCCAGGCAGTCGATCAGTGGCACTCGCGGGGAATCTGGGTGATCAGCCGTGCCGACGCCGGGTATCCGCGACGCTTGAAATCACGGCTGAAGGAAGATGCGCCGCCGGTCCTGTATGGGTGCGGAGGCAAGGATTTGCTTGATGCCGGGGGATTGGCGGTTGTGGGTTCCCGTCACGTGGATGACGAACTCATCAGCTACACGGCAAAGGTCGGATCCTTGGCGGCTGAGGCAGGGACCCCGATTGTGTCTGGCGCGGCCCGGGGGATCGACACGGCTGCAATGGCAGGAGCTTTGGATGCCGGGGGCAGGGTGATCGGCGTAATGGCGGACGGGCTGGGCCGAGCCGCGCTGGCAAAAGGCAACCGCGAGGCGTTTCGCGAGGGCAGGCTAGTCGTCGTGTCCGCCTACGATCCGGCGGCGGGATTCAACGTCGGCCATGCCATGCAGCGAAACAAGGCGATCTACGCGCTGGCGGATGCGGCCTTTGTGGTGACATCGGATTTCAAGAAAGGCGGAACCTGGGCTGGTGCGATCGAGCAGCTCGACCGCTTGCGGTTTGTTCCGGTATTTGTCCGCAACGGTGCCAACGTCGGCAAAGGCAATGCGGCCCTATTGCATCGCGGGGCTGTGGCATGGCCAGACCCGC
>SLAD01000391.1 GCA_007126995.1 Kiritimatiellia bacterium
TGACGAAATCCCGATCCTGGCAGTCGCCGGCGCTTTAGCCGAGGGAGAAACGGTCATTAAGGATGCCCGCGAGTTGCGGGTGAAAGAGTCCGACCGCATCCGAACCATGTGCACCAACCTCGCCGCGATGGGCGTTGAGGTGGAGGAAATGGACGATGGCATGCGCATTGGCGGCGGTGCAACCATTCGCTCCCGTGGCACGGTGGACAGTTTTGGGGATCATCGTATTGCGATGTCGATGGCCGTGCTGGCGCTCTTTAGTGATGCGCCGTTGACCATTCGCCGTGTACACTGCATCGAGACGTCGTATCCAGGTTTTTGGAATCATCTAAATCGATTGGGAGGCCATGTCGAATAAACAGGAAGATTTTATTGTGGCGATTGATGGGCCCTCTGCGTCCGGTAAATCAACGGTGTCGCGTGAAGCCGCGCGCAAGCTGAAGGTCAATTACGTCGATTCTGGCGCCATGTATCGGGGCATGACCTGGAAGGCGGTGCGCGAAGGGGTGGATGTAAAGGATGCCGTCGCCGTGATTGAGTTGATGAATCGCACCCGCTGGGAGTTTTTCATCGAGGATTTGGTGTTGAAATTCACCATCGACGGCGATGATCCGACCGATCATCTCCGGTCCGAGCCGGTGCGGGAGCGGGTTGCCGACATCGCCGTGATTCCGGAAGTGCGCGTGTTCATGGTGACACGGCTGCGCGAGACGGCGGAGTTTGGCGCGCTGGTGATGGAAGGGCGCGACATTGGTTCGGTGGTCTTTCCCGACGCAGAATTTAAGTATTATCTGGACGCCGATCCCGAGGAGCGAGCGCGTCGTCGGCATAAGGAACTGTTAGAGACGGAAGGCAAGGGAGATGTCGAACAGGTGCTTTCTTCTCTGACACGGCGTGACAAGATTGACAGCACGCGCAAGACGGCTCCGCTCCAAATTCCGCTCGGCGCAAAAGTTATTAATACCACCGGTATGACCATTGATGAGGTGGTTGACTTTATCGTCGATGAGGTTAACGCGACACGCTGAGCGGGTGAAGCATGTCTGACGAGACACAGGCCTTAGCGAAGCGTGAGAAGGGACCCTCGCTCTACTGGTCGGTGCGCGCAGTCATGCGGTTCTTCATAAGGCTTTACTTGCGGCTGGAGTCTCATGGCAGCGAGCAGGTGCCGCGGACCGGGGGGTGCATCCTGACCCCGAACCATGTAAGCTTTTTGGATCCGCCGATCGTGGGTTGTGGATTGGCGCACCGGATGGTGCACTTTATGGCGCGCGACAGCCTGTTCAAGGCGCCAGTTCTGGGCTGGTGGTATCGCAAGATCGGGACGATCTCCATTGATCGGAGCAAGGGTGACCTGGCCGCCTTGCGGAGCGCGATTAGCGATCTGCGTAGGGGGAAGGTCGTTTGCCTGTTCCCGGAAGGCACGCGATCTATAAATGGTGAGTTGCAGCAGCCGAAGGGGGGCGTCGGGTTTTTGATCGCCAGAGCGAACGTGCCGGTGGTGCCCGTCTACTTGGATGGCACCTATGCCGCCTGGCCGAAAGGCGGCAAATGGATCAAGCCGCGCAAAGTGCGCGTCTTCTTTGGTCCAGCTATCCAGCCGGAGGAGTTCGGGTTGGACGAAAAGGGCAAACCCGACTACGACCGCATCGTCGCCCTGGTCATGGAACGCATCGCCGCGCTAAAGCAGCAGGCGAGCGAAGTATAAGAACAGTTTCAGACGTACACGTGCCGCGTCCGTTAGGAGGTGGATTCGTGTTCACTCGATAACGTCTTCCACCGTCTAACGACGGCGGCTACGGCCTTAATTTAGATGCGCTCATAGCGCTGAAGGGGCAGTCTCCGATGGCCGTGGTTCGCGATGACGTATTGAGCATGCGCTGTATCATGCGGGAACTGACTCCGCCATGGGGCAATGATAGAGGCAATTTGCTGAAGGGGGGAAGGGTGCGTACCTACCGTCGTGATGGGGGAGGGTACAGATCCGTGATGCCGACACCTAATGCCTTGGCGAGTATGAGCAGCTCTGTGTCACTTACGCAGCGCACCTGCGCTTCGATCTTGGCCAACGTGCCGCGCGTAATCTCGAAACCGAGGATTGTGCATTTGGCGGCGAGTTGATTCTGCGTCAGGCCTTTTTGGTACCTGGTGTGCCTTATTTGGGGTCCGACAATGTTTTCCGGCATGCGCGCTCCGATATAGGAGCCTGACGGTACTGGATGAATCTCTTTGAAGTGCTCCGAATATGGAGCAGGTTTCTTGTTTACAATATGCGATGCCTCTCATAGTATTCCTTGCAGCAATCGTGTTGTGTGATTCTAGGAATGAATTCGTTTCGTCAATTTCGGTATAGTTTTCTCCTCAGCGCACTAATTTCCGCCACGGCCATCTGGGCGGCGTTGTCCGTTCAGGACGGTGATGCCGCCGATCGAGAAAATCCCGTTGATCCTGCAGTCTATGCGCACCACATGCTCTATGGTCTGGACCGGCTGGAAGACATCCTGCCCTTCTTCCGTGAGCATCAGGAACAATATCGGGTAATCACCCCCATTGGGTTTCAACTATTCCAGCCTTTCGGGCCAGGCCCCGTACCGGCTGACTTGAAACGATGGCCACAGGAGATCACGACTCGTTTGGTCGGTGTGCGGGAAATGGCCACGGTGGTCTATCCCGTGGTGGTCATAGAGGATACCGACACGCGCCGTGTGCATATATACAATGCCGATTATGAGCATGTGTACAGTCTGGCACCGGAGCCGGATTACGATTACACACCACATTTGACGGCTCGGCCTTGGCTGGCACGCGCAACCACACAGGAACAGGAATACTGGCGGTCGTTCTATGATCCTTCCAGAGTGGCTATGCGAATGAACTTGATTGATTACGCCGACCTCGAAATCTACCTTTACGCGCAAGCTCGCGTTCAAGACGAGGCCGCACGGATGAAGGCCTTGGCCGAGGAGGATGGCGGTGAAGGCTTCATGATGTTGATGGGCGGTCAATTCGCCGTTTCAGCCTCAATGGAGGAAGGTGCGCTGCATGTCGAATGGCTTGGTGACCCGGACCAGTATTATCGTGTCCAGTTCAGCACTTCCCTAGTGGAGCCGGATTGGACGTTTGTGCATCTTGTATTGGGTACAGACGACCTGATGTCTTGGGTAAGTGATGTCAGCGTGGGGCCGGAATATGGGTTTTATCGGGTCAAGCAACGCCCGCTCAGTGATCCGGCTGATACAAGTGGGGATGGGGTAGACGACGTATGGAAGCTGCTTCACGGACTGGATCCCTTGAGCGCAACGGATGTGCTGGAGGACGGGAACGGAAATGGGTTGACGTGGCGGGATGAATACAAACTCGGTGTCGATCCGACTAATCCCGCGGAGGGCGCGGCCCGGTTGCTGGGGGCCCGCCAACAGTTATCCGTCTATTGGAGCTTCATCTATCCGGAACCGTTGGTATTTACGAACGCGCCCGGTTCAACGGCCGACTTGCAGGATCTGCGTAGCGCGCTTGAGGCCTTGTCGGGGCACTTTCATGGCCCGGGGGAAACGGAATGACGGGGTGCATTCGTCATCAACGGGTGAAGCAGCCCGTACGCTTGCGTTTTTTCGGGAACACCTTCATCGGCAGCTTGATACTTGTGTTCGTTGTCGGATGTCTATCCAACGCCCATGCGCAGCCCATCGTAACCAATCTGTACCATACCAATCGCGTCTTCGAGCAGATCGTTTACACGAATTTGGGCGAAACCATTTCCGCGTACGAGGCGATCACCGAGGCGGAACGCTTATATCCGCTGGTCGGTCCCACGAACATCATCGTGGACACAAATAACACGTTCGCCACGGAATACGAATCGTTCGCTTGGGGCTATGCTTCTCCGGAGGAGGCGTGGGCCATGGTGGTGTCGAACAAGACGGCGTATCCGTTTATCCATGAGGAGAAGACCTTTGAAAATGTGGGTTGGGTGAAGGGGACGCGCTATGCGCACGACACGTGGGGTGCCTACCTCTGGCTCTTGCAAAACACGGTGGCCTTCGAGACCTCCGAAACAAACATCTGGGTTAGCCCCGGCGGTGTGACGAACCTGATCGCTCAGGTCATCGTCGGCTCCATCGGCGATTTCCCGCCCATGACCAACATCGTAGATGTGGGGCCAACCAACTGGGTCGATATCGTCGAATACCTCGGCGAGGGCGAAGCCGAGGATATGGTGTATCGAGGAGATTATACGGCGTATTATAGACTGGTTACCATAGAGTTTCTCGACGCCTCCGAAATTGCTGTATCGGCGCTCAAAGTTGGGAAATGGGAGAACGCCTTCAATGCCGGTCCCCCAGTGACGGTGAAGGACCATTTTATCGATCTTGACCCTGACCGGTTCCGCTTGCGGGTTCGAGATTTGTCTCGTACGGGTGTTGGAGCGGTCAGTGTCAAGCTTTCTACAGATTCCCCCGGAACCGCGTATGATGATCCACCAACCGAAATTGAATTGTATGAAGATCCGCCCAACTCGGGGGTGTTTTATTCGACGAATCTACTCTTGGTGTCTGACACTACCGATGACGTATTTACTAACCCGCATGTTGCTCCTGATAATACATTGAATGATAGAACGCATAGAATTGCGCTGGGCGGGGTGGTAAAGGTGCAATATCCAGCTAATCAACCAGTAATGGAACAGATTGCACATGTGCCGCCGGATTTGAGGGCGATTGATGTGGAGATAATCATTCTTCGCGATCGTCCCGCCGTATCGAATGGCGTACCCGTCATTTCCGTGGCTGAGGTTGATGCTTTCTGGACCATCGCACGGGAACGTTATGCACAAATCGGCGTAGACATCAGATGGACAGAACCCGTGATTGAAGATCCGCCGGCAGGCGTGGATCTGTTTGACGGATTGACGGTGATGAATACAGCAACTTCTAGGACTCTCGCGGTTGAGGCTAAGAACTTAATCACTGCACTTGGGACAACCAACACAATCAATGATATCCATGTGTTTTATGTTAACGAAGTAAAAATGGGCTTGGAAACTCTCGGGGGTTTAGCCGTGGCGCCTTACTGGTTTAATCCTCCAACTGAACAGCCATACACATTCAACATTTTCATTTCTGCCTTCACGCAATCGCCGTGGGGGGGATATGCGGCAGCCCATGAACTGACACACCTCACTACGGATGCTGCGCATCAACCATTTTCCTGGCAGCTCATGCACGGAACTTTGGAAACCACCGGTGTGACTGGTTCGCGTCGGCTAACGGAAGCAGAAGAAATCATTATAAGAGGATGTTCCCATGTCTACTAATCGTTTCACGATCTTATTCTCAGCTCTTATAGTTGCCACATGTGGACAAAGCATCTTATTGGCGGGGCCTGACGCGAACGGAAGGGTTAGCGTTGATTATGTTGCAGAGATTCTGCCCCGTGGCATCGACATGCTCGATGAGCGCGAAATTGAGCGTTATCAGGAAATTGTTGACATGGGTGCTGAGGCGCATCCGGCCTTACGGGAGATTATGAAGGAA
>SLAD01000026.1 GCA_007126995.1 Kiritimatiellia bacterium
AGTTGCGTGAGCGCGTCGAAGATGTGGTGCTGAATCGGCGCAACGACGCGACGGAACGACTGATGGAGATCGCGGGCGACTATACCGGCGAGGCACGCAAGAAGGTGCAGGATCTCACCTGGCGCGAGCAAGACGTCAATGGCCGCCTCGCTCATGCCCTCGTGCACGGCATCACGGATTACGTCGAATCAGACACCGAAGAGGCGCGCCAAAACTTTGAGCGTCCCATCCAAGTGATCGAAGGCCCGCTGATGGATGGCATGAAGATCGTGGGTGACCTATTCGGTGCCGGCAAAATGTTCCTGCCCCAAGTGGTCAAAAGCGCGCGGGTAATGAAGAAGGCGGTCGCCTATCTGATCCCCTTCATCGAGGAGGAGAAGCGCGCTTCGGCCTCGACCGAAACCAACGGCAAGGTGCTGATTGCGACCGTGAAGGGTGACGTGCACGACATCGGCAAAAACATCGTCGCCGTCGTCTTGCGGTGCAACAACTATGAGGTCATCGACATGGGCGTGATGGTGCCCTGCGCCAAAATTCTCGACAAAGCCATCGAGGAAAAGGTCGACGTGATCGGACTCAGCGGCCTGATCACGCCGTCGCTCGACGAAATGGTGCATGTCGCCGCCGAGATGACGAGGGAAGGATTTACCATTCCCCTCTTGATCGGTGGCGCGACCACCTCGAAGGTGCATACCGCGGTCAAAATCGAGCCCAAGTATGAGCATGGCGTGATTCACGTCACCGATGCCTCGCGCGCCGTCGGCGTGGTCAGCCAACTCCTGAACAAGGAACAGCGCGGCGGCTATCTGTCGGGCGTGCAATCGGACTACACCGAAATTCGCGAACGACACAAGGGCAAGAAGGCCAAGTCCAATTTCTACACGTTGGAGGAGGCGCGCCAGCATAAACTGCCGACTGACTGGACCACGTATCGCCCCCCTGCCCCGACCTTCCTTGGCGTGCGCGGATTCCGCGAATACTCGCTGGAGACTTTACGCAAGTACATTGATTGGACGCCGTTCTTCGCCACGTGGGAGCTTGCCGGTCAGTACCCGCGTATTCTAGAAGATGAAGTGGTCGGCGAAGAGGCCCGCACGCTTTTTGCTGATGCCAATGCCATGCTGGACCGCCTGATCGCGGAGCAATGGATCAAGGCACATGCCGCCATCGGTTTCTTCCCAGCCAACTCCATCAATGACGATGACATCGAGATTTACATGGACGACACGCGGACTGAGGTGCGGGCCGTCATTCACTGCTTACGGCAGCAAATGGTCAAACCACCCGGCCGCCCCAATATGTGTTTAGCGGACTTCGTCGCACCGAAAGAAAGCGGCGTGAAGGATTACATCGGCGGATTTGCGGTTACCGCAGGTGATGGCACGGATGCGGTCGCCGCCCGGTTCGAGGCTGACCATGATGACTACAACAGTATCATGATCAAGGCGTTGTGTGACCGCTTGGCCGAAGCCTTTGCCGAACACATGCATGAGCGGGTGCGCCGCGCGTTCTGGGGCTACGCAATCGACGAGTCGCTCGACAACGACGCGTTGATTGCCGAGAAGTATCGCGGCATTCGTCCCGCACCGGGCTATCCGGCCTGTCCGGATCACACCGAAAAGGGCGGGCTGTTCGAGTTGATTGATGCCACCGCACACACTGGCCTGACCTTGACCGAAAGCTACGCGATGTGGCCGACGGCGGCCGTCAGCGGAATGTATTTTGCTCACCCCGAGTCGGCCTATTTTGGCATTGGAAAGATTAATCGTGATCAAGTGGAAGAGTATGCTCAGCGTAAAGGGATGGATTTACCCGTCGCGCAACGCTGGCTGTCCCCCATCCTCGGCTATGATCCGGACGAAGCGTAAAGGTTACCGATGACTTATCAAGAGATCGACTGGAGTTCGTGGAAGCCCGCCGAACGGGCAACCCTCATTTTCGTTATTCGCGATCAGCAAGTGTTGCTGATTCATAAGAAACGCGGACTGGGTGCCGGCAAAATCAACGGCCCTGGCGGACGCCTCGATCCCGGCGAAACGTCAGCGGAATGTGCCGTGCGCGAGGTGGAGGAGGAAGTCTGCGTTACACCGAAGAATCTCCGGCTCTGTGGCGAATTGCAGTTCCAGTTCGTCGACGGCCATTCCATCCATGGCCTCATTTATCGCGGCGATGACATCGAGGGCGATCTGCAAGAGACGATCGAAGCGATCCCCTTCTGGTGTCCGCTGGACGAGATCCCGTACGGCAAGATGTGGATGGACGATCGCATTTGGTTTCCGCTGATGCTGACGGACCGCTATTTCATCGGCCGCTTCTTATTTGATGACGATCTCATGCTGGGCTGCGAAATCCTCCCGCAAGACGGACCGCCCGCCGAAGCCCCGTTCTGATTTCGGGCTGATCAGTTCGCTAAAGAAGTGCAACGCCCAAATAGCCCGCGTCCTAACCCTCCGTAGGCGGGCAGGCAGGACGCGGCTACATTGCCTCGTAGCTGCCGCCGTTAGGCGGTGGATAACAGGCCAAGCCGCCTCAGCCGCTACTTGCCACGTTCTAACGAACGCGGCTACAAGTTCCCTAACCGCACTCCTCGTAGCTGCCGCCGTTAGGCGGTGGCTAACGAGCACTCCCCAATGCAGTGTCACATATCTCGTGCCACGACAACATAATCGCGTTGCGATGACTGCGTGTGATTGGTTGAGGATCCTGCCCGGACTGAACAAGCTGTCCGGCACGCGCGGTGTTACCGTCGGCCTTGCAGAAAGATAAGGCGTTCAAGATCGCGATGAATTTCGGGCGGTTCATAGATCACACCGACGATCGCCGCAACGACCAGCCCTTGTGGGATAATCATGAGTGGTCCGGTCAACAGCCTACCGAGTCCCTGTCCGGACATGCGCGCGCCCAGTCCCATACAAACAGGATACAAGAGCACCACGAGGGCGAACGACACGGCCAGCCCCCATCGTGACCACTCAACCGACTGGGTACCGTCCGAGATCAAGTAGGTAAAGGTTGGTGAAGGGATAAACATCAAACCAACGAACAAAACCGCGAGGTAAAGCAAGATGCCCCTAATGTTGGGTCGAAACCATGCTGACTTTATACGGATCATCGCCTGCTCTTAGCCGATCATTTCTCCGCAGTCTATGTCTCAACATCTGCGCCGGACTTGCGTGGCGCTTTGACGGCGTGCCAGAAGATGATGGGCCACGTAATGAGCGCGGATAAGAGACCGAGGTAAAGCGGGTCCGTGGCGTATGCTAGCCCGCGATGATAATCGCTGATCCGTTCTGACATCTCGGCGAAATCCATATTGGCCAGAGAATCCCATTCATGCAGCAATGCCACATCCAGATTCGAAAAAATAAATCCCTGCGCGGTGGCCAGCATCCCCAGAAAAACCGGGAACATCGAGAAGCCGTACAACCCGATCAGGGTCGTGGCCCGCCAATCGGCGTAGTGGCGCGCGGTAGCCGTCATCAGCAGCGTCAGAAACGTGATAAACACAATGACAAACGGGACGGGGCCCCGCTGGGCGACCAATGCATAAAAGTAGGCGCGGCCAATGGAATCGCTATCTGCTAACGGCTGGATCGCAAGATATAAACCTGCGGTCAGGAAGAACGCATAGACCGGCGCATAGCGGTATCGAATCATTCGCTTCATAACGGTTCTGTTTATACTCAACCCCGCTTGTATTGTCTGTCTCTTTCCGACTTCGACATCATCCGCATGACCAGATTCAAACGGAATTTTGGCTATATTTTCAGCATCAGCTTCGATACTGTTAGATCCTCGTGCGGGGAAACCGAGAGGATAATGCAATGCTACGCAAGGCGGATATCACCCTTAAAGATTATGATCTATCGATGGACGGCTTGCCGGCGGACAACCCAAACAGGGGCCGAATGCCATGACGACCTTGTCCGTTATTGTTCCGGTATACAACGAGCAGGATTCGCTGACGGAATTGGCGACCGGCATTCTGGCGCATATCCCCGACGATATAGAATTGGTCCAATTGCTCTTCGTCGATGATGGCAGCACCGATGATTCATTTGATGTCTTGAGAGCGCTTTGCAAAGAGCATCCGGTGATTGGGGCCATTCGTTTACCTGTGAACCGAGGAAAGGCAGAGGCCCTGGATGTGGGATTCCGGCATGCAATGGGAGATATTGTCATAACCATGGATGCGGATTTGCAGGATGATCCTGCTGAGATTCCCCGGTTCATTGATAAACTAAGCGAGGGATATGATCTGGTCTCGGGCTGGAAAGGAGCTCGACAAGATCCCTGGCACAAGACCTGGCCGTCTAAACTGTTTAATGCGGTCGTTGCCCGCGTGTTCAAAATCCCGCTGCGAGATTTCAATTGTGGATTCAAAGCCTATAGGCGCCGGCTGGTCGATCAGTTGAGCCTATATGGAGAGCTGCACCGCTATATCCCGGTTCTGGCGCACTCAGAGGGGGCTACGATGGTGGACTTGCCTGTACAGCACCACCCTCGGAGACATGGACAATCGAAGTATGGCGCTGGCCGTTTATTCAAGGGATTCTTGGATATGTTGACCGTGTTGGTCACAACGCGTTTTTTGAAACGTCCGCTACATCTCTTCGGAGGGGTCGGCTTGATTTTTGCCTTCGCAGGCGGGGCGATTCTCATCTATCTCGCGGCTTTGTGGATAGGCGGACTGCGCCCCATCGGCAACCGCCCGTTATTATTCTACGGCATGGCTTTTCTCATCCTTGGGGTACAAATAGTATCACTGGGCATCGTGGCAGAGTTATTTCTGAAATTCAATCACCGTCGCGAAAAGCCCGTGACGTCAGTCATGCTTGGTTGTGTAAAAGAACACAGTGGGTAGACTTATTTGAGGAGTAAGGCCGTGAGAAATGATGCTAGCTCACAAATTCCGTTATCCGACAATCTTCGGAAGTACAAGAGCCGGAACCCGTTGAAAAGGATTCTGTTGTCTAGATTTATAAAGCAGTTACTGGACGTGTACTCAGAAAAGAGAGGAAAGGAGTTGCTCGAGGTAGGCTGCGGAGAAGGAATGTTGCTGAAGGAATTTGCCCAACGTTGGCCGTCCCTGAAACTGTCGGGATTGGACGTTAGTCCAGATGCAATTCGTGCAGCAGAGCGTATCGCTCCGGAAGCCTCTCTGCTCGAAGGTAGCGCTTTCGACTTGCCTTTCGAATCCGATTCGTTCGATACGGTGTTGTGCGTCGAGGTCTTAGAACACTTGTCCGATCCGGCCAGGGCAATGCAGGAAATAGCCCGGGTCGCATCGCAACGCATTATTCTCAGTGTGCCGCATGAACCTTGGTTCCGGCTAGGCAACCTCGCGGTTTTGAGCCATCCGCTGACATTGGGGAATCCACCCGATCACTGTAATCATTGGCGCGTTGGAAGTTTCTTATCCTGGGCTTCAGAGTGGATGGACATTGAACGCGTCGAAACACCCTTCCCTTGGATAATCAGCTCAGGAAAACCAAAGTCGCTGGGAGCCAATTGAAAACTCGTTTGA
>SLAD01000211.1 GCA_007126995.1 Kiritimatiellia bacterium
CCAGGATAACCTCACTGTATCCAGCCTCGAAGATGCAATAGCCTTCTACCTATCACAGTCCATTAACGATATAGACACCATAGACATTCAAGTAGATGACTTCGGTGTACTCACGCTACAGATTCGCGGTAAGTTCACCACGGATACAGACCTTGATGGCAAGTCCAAGCTCCATACAGACCTGCACGGTAAGAAACCCCATCATACCGACCTTGAGGGTAAGGTTCCTGCCGATGAGGCACCTGAACCCGACCCAACAACAGAGATGAAAGGCACCTTCTCTAAGGACACAGACCTACGAGGAAGGTTCTAAGGAGATAGACCTTATGACAATGCTTAATCAGAACTTCAGTATGTGGGCAGGGAATACACGATATCTATCCGTCTCCGTGACGGAGCAAGATGGTGAAACCCCTAAGGATCTTACCGATGCACACATCGTCTGGATTCTCAGGGAGTATGGCTCTGCAGAGAACATTCTGGTTAAGGAAACTTCGGCTGAAGCCACCCCGCTGGGAGGATTAATGATCAATGATCCTCCCACGGCGGGTATCTTCACCATCTTCCTATATCCAGAAGATACCCAGGACCTATCCGGCGTATACTACCATCAGGCTGATGTAACTAATCAGCATGGTGAAGTATCAACTGTACTAACGGGTAGTGCGGTCATAGACAACGTGCTGGATATCACCCCGCCAGAACCTGAGTTTGGCTGGGAGAATGTCAATCACACCGTACAAGTACATGGTGAATATATCTACATTGTATTGAATGAGGACTTAGAAGATAACCACGAGTATCGTATTGTCATGCCTAAGACGACCAAGGCCATGGACGGCAGCTCCCTTGGTTCAGATTACATCCTAGAATTCACATCACGATACTACCCGCTGTTGGCATCCCCCAATATGGTCAGACTTGACCTGGGACAATATATGACGGATGTTAACGAAGATTATATGTATCGCTATATACGTGAGAATAGCATGGCGATTATGTCTATCACGCCACGCGAGGATATAGATTGGGATGATCCACCCTTCGAGTTCAAGCAATACGTTAGGTTTAAGACCATCTATGATATGATCTTAGGCACCTACATGCGTATGGCTAGCGGTGGCGGCAAGTCCGTGAAACTAGGGCAGCTCACCGTAGACTATCGTGATAGCCAGTCACAGGCAGAGATGCTTAGATTTCTCAAGGACCTACTAGAACCCTGGTATAGCCTGTGTATGGGGCTTAAGCGTGCTAAGGGAATTCGCACCGTTACGAAGGGAACCTTCGGGCGTTCAAGCGACGGAACCTACCCCTTCCCAAGGGGGTTTGAATCCCCATGGACATAGATCTGCGCTGGGAGATTAATGAACTCCTTACTCGCAATGGCTATGATATCGATTACTACCGTAGAACCAAGGTGCCATGTGCCGAATGCCATGAGGCAGGAGTGGATGAACCACCCTACCCAAAGACGGAGAAATGCACACCTTGTTTAGGAACCGGCTGGAAACTTATACACGAACAACATCGTGTACGTAGAGACCCTGCTAGTATTCCTGAGACTTGGCCTAGAGCAGACCGTACACAGCCTGTTGGTAGTTGGCAAGCACCAGCATGGCTATATTACATGAAGCATGACTCTAACCCACGTGCGCTAGACTTAATCGTACATGAAGGACAGATACTGGAGATTAACTTCGCGGACCCACAAAGACGCTGGGATGGACGTATAGAATATTACTATGTAGCTACCGAAGCAAAGCCCACCAAGATACAACACCTGGGGTGAGTAGATATTGTCTAACATTAAGTTCAGCCATATGCATGACATTCTAGATGGTCGCAACCACGAATACCCCTTCTACGGCAATATTCTACTCATTGGTACATCCGTGGATGGGCCAACCCTCACGCCTAGACGTATCTATAGCGTGAATGAGGCATTTAAGGAATATGGCGATGGTGAGTTAGTCGTAGGCTGTTATGAAGCCCTACATTCTGGAGCCGAGAGTGTATCAGTGATTAGGATTGCTGGTACGCCAGCCACAACAACATTGCTAAATACGGAGAGTAATCCATGCATAGAGCTAACAACCATTAGCTCTGGCGTGCGGTACAATCAGTGGAGAGCTGTTGTAGACGACACGCACGTCCGCATTCTCAATGAGACCAATGATGTTATGCGCTCCTATCTCAGGGCTGACTATATGACTATAGGCCAACTAGCAATGCGCATTACCCTCGACGGCACCCTAATGTCGCATATGCTTAAGGCCAAGGCAGTCAATAGCGCACAACCGCTCAGTAGTCTTATGACGGGCACATATGACTTCATGGGCGGCAGCAACGGACAGAATATCACACCACAAGAACGTGCAACACACCTCAAGCTTGCATATGACAATGTCTTAAACTCAATGATTGATGTAGATATCATCGTGCCCCTACGAGCCCACCCTGACGGCGGCAATCTCGCCTTTCGAGATGACTTACTCAAGGCGTGCCGTGAACGCTCAATGATTGGATATGGCACGATCGGCATCCTATCCCTGAACAATCCACAACACCCCGTGGATATGAAAACCACAGATGGTAGATATATTAGTGTGGTGGGCATGCGGCCTGTCATCTACAAGAACCGTATGAACAATGCCTACTTAGAGACACTCAATGCTGAGGAGTACGTATCTAGCGGAGAGGCTATATACGCAGGTATGTTGAGTAATATTCTCCTGGATCAATATATTGATAATAAGCCTATCCCCATCATTAGGGACCAGGCTAACCTCAGCGAGGCACAGATTAATCACCTCGATCGCCTGGGCTATACCACCTTACGGCGCTCCACCACTCGTGGGTATGTTATCACGAAGGGTAGAACCCTAGATACTAAGAAGGCTATGCAGTCCGTATACGGAGTACGTCTGGGCATATATATCGAGAACATGATTCGTAGGCAGCTAGATGTATATATCGGCTACCCAATGCCACAGATCTATGAGATTGAAGATAAGCTTGGTAAGTTCATGGAGGAACTCACTAGCACGCAAGCAATCCGTCATTATAGCTTTGATGTAAGCCTATCCACAGATACCGTCAATATTGACTTGGAATTCGTGCCGACCCATAGCATTGATGTTATCCATGCAAGTCTACGATTGATTACACGGAGATGATAGACTATGCCTCCACGAACTAAAGCCAGCAGTAATGTATATACCCTAAAGCAGATTGTTGACTTACTAGGTCGTATATTTGACTTCTATAAGAGGTCAGATGATACGCTCCGGGATGTAACATTCTACCAAGAGTACCCACAGGGCACAAGCCCGGAGGATCTAGAGTTACCGTCAATAACCTTCCGTATCAAGCAACGTGACCCTAGTGGCGAGAATTCATTCGGATCTGCCAATAAGGGCTTACGCGAGATCAAGCCTAGGCAACGGGAATCAACCCCTGACGAGAATCACCCTGGTTATACCATTAACATATTGGCACAACGCTATGAGTGCATTGTGCAATTTGACGTATGGGCGACGACAAACTTTACGGCGGACACGGTCGCAGATGCCTTCGAGCGCTTCATGAAGACCGTGCAGGGAATACTCATGGATGAAGGATTACAGAATATTTACTACCGAGGACTTAAGACAGATGCAATGGTAACTTGGAAGGACCAAGTCACACACAGAATTATTGAGTACCTATTCCTCACCGAAGATATTTACCATATCAGCGAGAAGGAGATCGAGGATATTATTATCCACATCAAGGATATTAAGGTCCATACAAAGCTCAGGTCTCAATTGTAACCGAAGTTAGATCAGAATCTAAAGGAGGATCACATAACATGAGTGTAGATATTTATCCACATCTGCCAGGATACCGTACAACTCTACGGGATGGACACCTGAAGTTTGCGCCACCTTCCGCTGCTACGCAGAGTGTGCTGCTCATTGGTACTGCCCTAGATGGACCAGGCAACGACCCAAGACGGCCCATGACACTAGCACAAGCTGAGATGGTGTATGATGTACCTTCCCCGGACTTCCCACTTGTACTCGGCTGGCAAGAAGCAATCGATGCTGGATGTGAAGATGTAAGACTAGTTAGACTACCAGGTAATGTAGCTGAAATCTCGGTTGATGGTAAGTTACTAGCTAAGGGTCGGTATAGCGGCACCAAGTATAATGGTATTGATATCGTCGTTAGCGCAAGTGCTATCTCCTTCGAGGGACTAGAGTATGATCTGGAAACTGATGATACTACACCAGTATCCAAAACCCTCGATGAGCTCATCCAAGAGATGAACACGGATCCGGAGAACATATTCGTCAGGTTCGAGCTTGAAGGTGCTACGAGCGGCTCAAGTGACGCGACGGATATTTCCACTGGTACAAGCACTCTCACTGGTGGGACAGATGCACCAGCAAACCTGAAAACAGCTCTGACCAACCTCTATGAGCTGCTCGTAGACTATGAAGTTGATATGGTAGTAGTTCTAGGAGCATATGCTGACGATGGTGAAGGCTATGCCGAGCAACTGGCGGAGCAGTGTGCTACAATGAGCCAGCACAACCGACTAACCGTCGGATTTATGGCCACCAGTCCACTGGATGACACTTCGCTAGCAGGCGTCGCATCCTACTACAATACAGTCAAGGATTTAGACCTAAACCTCTCCGTAGCCGTCGAAGGCACAACACTTGATGGCGGGCGTTATCTATGTATCACCATTGGCGACCTACAGTTCCGCGACAGAACCAGCGCCAACTTAGGGCTATATAGTGCGCCTGGCGCTGCTGCTACAGCCGCCCTTGCATCAACCCTACCAGGTCAATCCGCTATCACCAATAAGACAGTGCCTGGGGCACGGAGCGTAGCCTACCGTTTCTCTATGCTGCAACTCAACGAACTATCCGGTAAGGGCTTTATCACATTTAGGCCTCGTGCAGGTCGCGGTGTGGTAGTAGTTGATGGTCCAACATCCGCCGATAGAGATTCAGACTATGTCCGTCTCTCCACAGTGCGTATCGTTGGCGATATCACAGCTGCTCTAGTTGCCGTGGCGGAGCCATTCATTGGCGAGCCCAGCAACCAAGTTAGCCGGAACGCACTGCATACAGCAGTGAAGAACGTGCTTGACTCTTCCCAGGAAACCGGTGCCATCCAGCAGTATGTCTTCACCATCCAGGCATCTCCCGCTGAAATGGTTCAAGGTATCCTGAACATTATGTTAGAGATAGTTCCCGCATTTGAATTACGTAAGATTCGCACCGTAATTACTCTGCGGCCTGAACTATAAACTGAAAGGGGAGTAGAATAATGCCACAAAACCATCAAGGCATGCTAGAGGAGTATACAAGGACGTATACATCATTTAGTGGTGCAGATATCATTGCCTCTTTCACGCCATACAAAGGTGAGACGGTTGTACTCGGCGAGCTCCAAGCAGTGACTTACTCAGTTACTCGCGAGAAGGCGCCTGTATATACTATGGGTTCTCCAGACCCACGCTCTTTCAGC
>SLAD01000210.1 GCA_007126995.1 Kiritimatiellia bacterium
CGAATGACGAAATACCCAAATACCCGAAGAAACCCGAAATACCCAATATCGAGTAGGCGGCATCAGCGGTAAACTTCCAGCCTGTTTCCCGCAGGCTCACTTCCTCGAAAAGAACAGGCAAGATGCCTGTTCCACCCTGCTTCGCTTGAATAGGTGTGCGTTTTTTAAACGGACTAGAGCGACCGGGCGATCACATCGTTCAGGATGTTCTCCAGCATCTCCTGGCGTCCGCTGATCCGTTGCGGTTCGCCTTTTTCGGCGGCGTATTTTTCCAGCGCCTTCAAGTCGGTCTTGCCGGTCATGATGGCTTTACCCACGCCGCGCCGGTAACCGGCATAGCGTTGGCGCACGAACTGGTCGAGACGCTTATCCTTCTTCAGGGCGTCCGCGACGATCAGTCCGCGCGCAAAGGTGTCCATGCCGCCGATGTGCGCATGGAAGAGATCCTCAAGGTCGAAAGACGCGCGCCGCACTTTGGCGTCAAAATTCAGCCCGCCATACTTCAAGCCGCCCTGATCGAGCAGAATGCGCATGGTGGCCACGGCGTCATACAGATTTGTGGGGAACTGGTCGGTGTCCCAGCCCACGGTTTGATCGCCGCGGTTGACGTCGATACTGCCTAATTTCCCCGCATCGGCGGAGACCTTCAATTCGTGTTCGAACGAGTGGGTTGCCAGCGTGGCGTGATTGGCTTCGATGTTGAGATCGAAGTGATCCAGCAAGTCGAATTCCCGCAGGAAGCCCAGCACCGTGGCGGCGTCAAAATCGTATTGATGCGTGGTCGGTTCTTTCGGTTTGGGTTCAATGAAGAAGCGGCCCTTGAAACCGATCTTGCGACCATAATCAACGGCCATGTGCAACATGCGCGCGAACTGTTCCCGTTCCTGTTTCATATCGGTATTGATCAGTGCCACATACCCCTCGCGTCCACCCCAAAAGACATAGCCCGTGCCGCCCAAGGCCACGGTCGCGTCCATGGCGCGCCGGATTTGCGCGGCGGCATGAGCGAAGACGAGCGGATCCGGATTGGTGGCCGCCCCGTGCGTATAGCGCGGGTGACTGAAGAGATTAGCCGTGCCCCAGAGCAGTTTCACGCCGGTCGACTTCTGTAGCGCTGCCGCTTGGTCAACAATCGTGGCCAGCCACTTGTTGGTCTGGGCAATCGAATCGCCTTCAGGCGCGATATCGCGATCATGGAAGCACCAGTAGCGGACGCCTAGCTTCGAGATAAACTCGAACGCGGCGTCCATCGTTCGTTTCGCTTGGTCGAGCGGGTCACCGCCATCCCAGGGGCGTTCGTATACCGCGCCACCGAACGGATCGCCGCCCGTTCCTTTGAGCGTGTGCCAGTAGGCGACGGCAAACTTCAGGTGTTGTTCCATGGTCTTGCCGGCCACGCGTCGTTTGGGATTGTAGTACTTGAAGGCCAGTGGATTATCTGAATCAGGACCTTCGTACCGAATACGCTTGATGGACTCGAAGTATGTTGTCTTTTTCATAATGCCGGAGTGTATACCGGAGTCATCACATCATGCAATCGTTCAAATCTTGGTTAACGATAACATGGATGGCATTGCGTGCGGGCGCCGCCTTTGACACGATGTCCCCGATTTCATGATTCCAGACAGGAGCCCGTATGACAGATAAAGCCCAATCCGAAAACCAACCCGCTTATCTCGATCCTGACCAGCCCTTGGAGGCGCGCATCGACGACCTGGTGGAGCGCATGACGCTGGAGGAGAAATGCAGTCAGCTTCGGTACGATGCGCCCGCGATCGATCGCCTTGGCGTGCCCGCCTACAATTGGTGGAACGAGGCCCTGCACGGTGTCGCCCGCAACGGCCGCGCGACGGTGTTTCCCCAGATCATCGGCTTGGCGGCGACTTGGGATGCCGGGCTTACCGAGCGCGTGGCCGATGCGGTGTCCGACGAGGCCCGCGCCAAGCATCACGCCGCCATCCGGCGCGGCGCCCGGCGGCAATACCAGGGTCTGACCTTCTGGACCCCCAACATCAACATCTTCCGCGATCCGCGCTGGGGGCGCGGCCAGGAGACCTGGGGCGAGGACCCGTACCTGACCGCCGAGATGGGTGCGGCCTTTGTGCGCGGGTTGCAGGGACGCGATCCGAAGTATCTAAAGACCTCCGCCTGCGCGAAGCATTATGCCGTGCATAGCGGGCCGGAAGGGAAGCGGCATGAATTCGACGCGCATCCGCCACTGAAGGATTTCCGGGAGACCTATCTGCCTGCGTTTCAGCGGCTGGTGGAGGAGGGGGTGGAAAGCGTCATGGGCGCATACAATCGTGTGTACGGCGAACCCTGTAACGGAAGTCGCCTGCTGCTGGTTGATATCCTGCGCGGTGAGTGGGGGTTTCAAGGGCACGTCGTTTCCGATTGCTGGGCGATCCGGGATTTCCATACGCATCATGGTGTCACCCAAACGCCGGAGGAGTCCGCCGCGCTTGCGCTGCGTATGGGCTGCGATCTCAATTGCGGCATCGTCTATTGCGATGCGCTGGCCGGCGCGGTCTTGATGGGATTGTGTGCGGAGGCCGACGTCGAGCGTGCGCTGCGTCGGCTGCTACGCACGCGCTTCCGGCTGGGCATGTTTGATCCGCCCGAACGTGTGCCGTACGCCGCGACGCCGATGACGGTAGTGCGCTGCGAGGAGCATGTCCGACTGGCGCGCGAGGTCGCTGCCGCTTCGTTCGTCCTGCTGAAAAACCGCGACGATACACTGCCCATTCGGTCCAATGTGCGGCAGGTGTTGGCGACCGGTCCCCACATGACGAACGCCGACGTGCTGCTCGGCAACTACCACGGGGTCTCGGACCGGATGGTGACGTTGCTGGAGGGGCTGGCCGGCCGGATGCCGGAAGGCGTGGAATTCGACTACCGGCTAGGATGCCTTTTTGACCGGCCGACTAGCGAGCATTTTGACTGGCTCAACGACATGGCTTCGCGCACCGACGTCACGATCGCGGCTATGGGCATTTCGCCATTGATGGAGGGCGAGGAAGGTGAATCGCTGTTGGCGCACTCGTGCGGTGACCGCGGCGATATCGGTTTGCCCGCGCATCAGGTGGCGTATCTGCGCGCCATCCGCGAAAAGATTGATGCCGACGCGACCTCGGCGCGGCTCGTGGTTGTCCTGTTCGGCGGCAGTCCAATCGCGATCCCCGAGGTGCAGGAGATTGCCGACGCGATCCTGTGGGTGGGCTATCCGGGCGAGGCGGGCGGAGAAGCGATCGCGGACGTGCTGTTCGGTGACCGCGCGCCCAGCGGTCGGCTGCCCTTTTCGATCCCTCGATCGACCTCGGATCTGCCGCCATACGAAGACTACGCCATGCAAGGGCGCACCTATCGCTACATGAGCGACGCGGCGATGCTGTATCCGTTTGGTTTTGGACTGAGCTACACCCAATTCACTTATGGTGCGCCGCACCTGGCGTCGGAGATTGGCGTCGATCAACCGCTGCCGGTTGTTGTGCCCGTGACGAATGACGGGACGCGCGCGGCGCACGAAGTGGCGCAGCTTTATCTGCGCGGCGCGGATGAGCCCGGGAACGTTCCGCGGGTACGGTTAGCCGCCTTCCGCCGCGTGTGGATCGAGCCTGGCGAGACGGTGGACGTCGATTTCACGGTGTCGCCCGCAGCGCGCGAGTATGTGACGGAGCAAGGCGAACGTGTGCGCGCGCCGGGCCGTTTCCGGCTCTTTGTCGGCGGCGCCGCGCCGCTGCCGGCCGCCACCGCGCTGGGCGCGCCCGCACCCGCCGAAGCGGAATTTCACGTCTGCTAACCCGCATTGCTCACCAAGACGCCCTGAAGCCTTAGTGAAGTCTCTCGCTCTGCTTCTTCGCGCATGGACTTTTGCAAGGACAAGAATGTCCTTGCTCCGACAGACGGGAACATGGGCATTCCTGCCCATGTCTTAGCTTTCCGCCGGCTATCTAACCCTTTGGGGTTGATCGCAGCTCTGCTTTCTTAAGCATTTGGAGCTCATTTCCCGGCTTCGCTAAGGATTCGGGAGATGGCGCGCCCGCACCCGCCGAAGCGGAATTTCACGTCTGCTGATCGGGCGCTGTTGTGACGATGCCTTCATCGTAGCGCGCCACGACCCGGTGCGCGGGCGGGACACGCAGGAAATCGGCGTCGTCCCACTGGCCGTTCACCAGCCGCTCCATCAGGGAAAGGTCGCCTTGGATCTTTTCGTATTGCCAGTTCCGTTCCGCCGCTTGCTCGCGGGTCATCCGTTCAAAGCGATCATCGGGTTCGACGCCCATCTCGATGAAGGTGTACTGGCCGTAGGATTTGCTTTGCGCCTCCACGAGCGTCTCGAACAGGTATTGCGCGTTGTCCTCGCCGTATTTCTCCACCATTTCGTCATAGGTCATGTCCATGCCGTGCAGGTGGCCGATGGACAACTGTTTCAAATCGCCTTCCGCCGTGCCGCGTTCGATCCAACCGCTGGTTTTGAAATAGACCCCATGATGATTTTCAAAATAGTCGAGGTAGCGTTTGCGGCTACCCATAAAAAGGGTGATGCAGTCGTGCGCGCGCGGCAAGATCATGGGGGTGTGCCGCGCCTTCAGGCCGTGCAGCCCGTTGTTGCAAAGGCCATAACCCAATAGGATCGCGTCATAGGTGTCGGCGGGCACGGCGTCCACCGCCTCCTGCATCCGCTCGCGCATCTGGTCTGATTTCAGATCGTGCAAGCCTTTGGGCAGAAACTGCACATCGACGCGATTCGGTGTGCGCGCGGCGAGCGCACACATCTCGCGGAAAAATACATCGCAACTGATGAGCTTGAGGTTCATCTCATCTTATCGGCCATCGCGGCAATAAAGGCCGGGCTGGTTCCACAGCATCCGCCCAGAAAGGTGGCGCCCGCGTCGTGCAGGCGGAGCACGGTGTCGGCGAAATCGGCGGGCGTCATCCGGTACGTGGCTTTGCCGTCCACGACTTCGGGCAAGCCGGCGTTGGGTTTCATCCAGACCGGCAGTTCACAGACTTTGCGGTAACGTTCACAAATGGCCACGAACGTCTCGGGACCTTGACCGCAGTTGGCGCCGACGGCCCAAGCGCCCGCTTCGGCCAGCCCCTCGGCGGCCTGTTCCGGCGATACACCCATCATGGTGCGATCCTTTTCCGGTCCCGAATCGTAGACCATGCTGGCGACCACCGGCAACCCGGTGGTCAACGCCGCCTTGACTGCCAGCGTGGCTTCCTCCAGATCGGCCATGGTTTCGATCACCAACGCATCGGCGCCGCCTTCCTTCAGCGCACTCGCCTGTTCGGTGAAAGCAGCCAACAAATCGTCCTCTTCGACATCGCCCATCATCAGCATTTTGCCGCACGGGCCGATCGAGCCAAAGACGAGCGCACGCTGGCCGGCTGCACGACGTGACAAAGCGGCGCCTTGGCGATTGATCTCCGCTGCGCGTGCGCCTTGGCCGTGGCCCTCCAGCATGATGCGGCTGGCGCCAAAAGTGTTGGTGAGAATGATGCGCGATCCGGCATCGACA
>SLAD01000186.1 GCA_007126995.1 Kiritimatiellia bacterium
CCATTTATTCGAACTGCGATCTATGGCGGCGAAGCGATCATCGAAGGCGCGTTTACCTTGGCCGAAGCGCGTGATTTATCGCTTGTCCTGCGCGCGGGTTCTTTGCCGGCGCCGCTCGAAGTGATTGAAGAACGTAACGTCGATCCCACCTTGGGCCGCGAATCGGTGCGTAGCGGTACGCGCGCCATCATCCTGGGCGGCATCCTCGTGCTGGTGTTCATGCTGGGCTACTATTTGTTGGCGGGCGTGATCGCGAACCTGGCGCTGATCCTCGACTTGCTGTTGCTGCCGCTGGGTATGCTGATCGTTTCCGGCTTCTTTGGTCTGATTACGGGAGGAGGTGGTGACGGGTTGCCGACCTTAACCCTGCCCGGTATAGCCGGTATCGTCTTGACCATCGGTATCGCGGTGGACGCGAACGTGCTGATCTTTGAGCGTATCCGTGAGGAGCAGAAGATTGGTAAACGACTCGCCAGCGCCATTGAGGCCGGCTACGAAAAGGTCTTTAGCACCATTATGGATGCCAACGTCACGACCTTGATCACAGCCGTGATCCTGTTCTGGCAGGGATCGGGCCCGATCCGCGGTTTCGCCATCACGCTGAGCGCCGGCATCGTGGTCAGCATGTTCATCGCGCTGGTCATTACGCGCTTGATGTTCGAGCTGGTGGCCTACAAGACCAAGATCACGCATATCAAGATGTTCTCGATCCTGAACGAGCCGAACATCGATTTCCTCGGCAAGCGCAAGATTGCGGCCGCGATTTCGGTGGCGCTGATTCTGGTGACCTCGATCTTGTTTGTGATGCGCGGTCAGGACAATTTCGGTGTGGACTTCACCGGCGGCACGTCGCTGGTCTACCGCTTTGATGAGCGGCCGGGCCAGGATGAAATCCGTAACGCGCTGCTCGCTGGAGGCGTTTCCGATGCCTTCGTCCAGTTCCAGCGCGAACTCGTGCCGGACGATACGGGTGTGATTCCCGAGTATCTGCACGTGAAGGTGCCGGATGGCGAAGGCGAGTTGGCCAAGGACGCTTTGCCGACCGCTTTCCCGGAAGCCGCCTTCTTCATTCTGCAAGAAGACAGCGTTGGGGCGCAAGTCGGGCAGGACTTGCGGCGCAAGGGGATGATGGCGGTGCTCTGGGCGTTGGTCGGTATCATCATATACATTTCGCTTCGCTTTGAGTTCGCCTTCGCGATTGGTGCTATCGTGGCCGTGGCTCACGACGTGTTGATCACTATCGGTGTGTTCACCCTGCTGGGGAATCAGCTTAGTCTGCCGATCGTGGCGGCCTTGCTGACGATTGTGGGTTACTCGGTCAACGACACGATCGTGGTCTTCGACCGTATCCGTGAGGATTTGGGCCTGATTAAGGATAAGTCCTACTCGCAGATTGCGAACTTGAGTATCAACCAAACCTTGAACCGCACCTTGCTGACCTCGATCACGACCTTGATCACGGTCACCATGCTGCTGATCTTCGGCGGCGGCGCCATCAAGGACTTTGCGCTGGCGCTCTTCATCGGTATCCTGGTCGGTACCTATTCCTCCATCTTCGTCGCCACACCGGTGGTATTGTTCTGGCATCCGGACAAGGAGAAGAACATCAAGAAGTTGGCGGAAACCGACGAGGCTAAATCGAGCGGCAAGTCCAAGAAGAAGCGCGCGAAATAATCGGATACTGGGCGATCGGCGCAGCATACGACCCGTATACGGTGGATGCCGCAGTTCAGTCCGGCCAAGAGGAGGCGGCGTGGAGAAGGTATGGTTGACGGAATCCGGTGACGCGGCGCTGGCCGAGGGGTTGGCGTCGCAGACCGGGTTGCCGCTGGCCGCCTGCCGGATACTGGCGTCGCGCGGGCTTGCTGAGCCCGAAGCGGTTGATGCGTGGTTGCAGCCGCGTCTCAGCCGTTTGACCGATCCCTTTCGACTGCCCAACATGGCCGCGGCGACCGAACGCTTGGCCGCCGCCGTGCGACAGAACGAGACGGTCCTCGTGTACGGCGACTACGATGTCGATGGCGTGACCAGCACGGCCCTCATGATCCGCGTGCTGCGCGCGTTGGGGGTGACCGCTATTCCGTTTCTACCGCATCGCGTCGATGACGGGTACGGGCTGGCGGTCGAGCCTGTGGAGCGCTGCGTGCAGGATCATCAGCCCGACTGTTTGGTCACCGTGGACTGCGGCACCGGCTCGGTCGAAGCAGTGCAGCGGGCGCAGGAGCTGGGGGTCGACGTGATTGTGACCGATCACCATGAACCGGGCGATAAGGTCGCACCCGCCTGTGCCGTCGTGAATCCCAAGTTAGGGGATGCTGATGATCCGCTTCGTCATCTCGCCGGCGTGGGCGTGGCGTTCAAGCTCTGTCATGCGGTGCTCAAGTTGTTGCGTGACGAGGGGCATGCGTTGGCGGAGCAGCTCGACTTGCGTGCGCATCTGGATCTTGTGGCTGTTGGCACCATCGCCGATATGGTGCCGTTGGTGGCCGAGAACCGCGTTTTGGCCCGCTACGGCTTGATTGAATTGAATCGCACCCGTAAGCCCGGCCTGATCGCCTTGCGCGAGGTGGCCGGCATTTCCGGGCCCATGGATGCCTATCACATCGGTTTTCTATTGGGGCCGCGGTTAAATGCGGCAGGACGATTGGGGACCGCGCAACAAGCGCTTGAATTGATGCTGATAGAGGACGAGGGGCACCCGTTTGCCATTGCGCAGGAGCTGGATGCGGCGAACAAGGAGCGACAAAAGATCGAATTGGCCATGATTGAGCAGGCCACTGCCGCAATTGATGCCCAGTTTGATCCCCGTCAGCATTATGCCCTCGTGGTCGGCTCGCGTGAATGGCACCCGGGCGTAATCGGCATTGTGGCCTCGCGCCTGGTCAATCGCTACGCGCGCCCGGCGGTGGTGATTGCGATTGATGAAGACGGCGTAGGGCGGGGATCGTGTCGCAGTGTGGGGCCGTTCCACATGGTAGAGGGGTTAGGCGATTGTGCGGATCTATTGGAGCGATTCGGCGGTCATGCCATGGCGGCTGGACTGCAACTTGCAGAGGGACAGATCGAAGCCTTCCGTGATCGCTTGAATGCCGCGGTCAGGGAGCGCGTTTCGCTGGAGGAGTTGCGGCCCAGGCAGCGCATTGATGCATGGATCTCACTGCGCGAGGCGGACTGGACATTGGTTGAGTGTCTGGAAAAGATGGCACCCTTCGGGTTGGGGAACACCAAGCCGATCTGGGGCGTGCGCGGCGCGCAAGTGTTGGGTGAGCCCCGCGTCGTTGGCCAGAAGCACTTGAAGCTGGATATTCTGCATGACAATACCAGTTTAGGCGCGATCGCGTTCAATATGGCCGGCGAGGCGATCCCGGACGGACCGCTCGATATTGCCTTCCAGCTGGATCGCAATCGTTTCGGCGGACGCGAAACCGTTCAATTGAAAGTGCAGGCGATTCGCGCAAGCACAGCGGGGGCGGACTAATACCGATCAAGCCCGGGAATCATGGGCGTGCCTTCCCATTGTTGCGGCTGATTCCAGGGGATATCCGATTGCCGACGATCCACATCCGTCGATGCGCAGGCGGCCACCAAGACGAGCAAAAGCATAGCTGCACCGACGCGCAGGCCACTTGCAAGATGTTGGTAAATGGAGCTAGACATAAGTCTTTCGCGAAGGCCCGATCTTCAATCAGCCCGATAATGCATCAGTTCCATAAACTGGAAGGCGATCACCGCGAGAAACAGGACGACCGCAATCAAGGCCAGCAGGCCCATCGTTTTGGCATTAGAAGAGGACATGATCGCCTCTCCGCAGCGTGGTGCGTAACCAATCCGGCATGATTTCCGCGACAGCCGTTGCCTCACGTACGTCGCTCACCCGCACACGTCCAATCATCTCATCATCACGATGCACGAGCATTTCGGTGTTCGCGGTTAGTCCCTGTGCCGACCCGACATTGAGAATCACGAAATTCCAGTCCGTATTGACCTGAATCACTTCGCCTCGCAGCCCTTCCGGTGTGCCGACTTCGCCAGCTTCCACGAACAATTCGGCCTCGTATTCTTCGATCAGCGCTTGCTGATCGATGATGCGCTCTTCCAGTTCCAACTTCTCGTCCTGCATTTGGGCAATCTGGATATCCAAATCGTCGACGCGACTGAGCAGGTTGTCGCGTTCTCCTTCGACCGAGCGCAATTGCTGATTCGCCCGGGCTGCCTCTGCCGCATTATCCTCGGCTTCGCGTTCCGCTGCGCGGGCACGATCAAGATTCCGTTCCGCGCGGTCTTCTGCCATGCGCAACTCTTCTTGGGTTTGCTCAAGATCCAAGCGCGTATTTTCCAAATCGAGGCGCGTGTCCATCAAATCCTGGAATTTCAACTCAGCGTGCACGCTTAACTGATTGAGTGGCGTGCGCATGCGGTCATAGTCCTCCAAGGCCGCAAGGTTCAGGTCGGGATACTGCAGATTGTCTGCAATCTCGCCAACAGAGCTGACTAGGATGTCTGTTCGACCTTTGAGCGTCTCGCGTTCGCCGAACACCATTATCGCCAATACCAGTGAGACAATGGAGAGGACTAGCAGGACCACGACCATAGGTTTTAGGAGTTTCGCCATAACGCAATCTTTCTGTGTCTAAAGTATTTAAGCGATAATAGGCAAATTTAGAGAGATGGTTGAACCTTGTCAATCTGCATTTCGTGTCGTGTTCGTGTCGTGTCGGCAACGGGGCGCACAGAACAATTTATCCCTTGTCATGTGTAATTCGGTTGTTCGATGATGTCTCGTCCGCGCGGAGGGGAGTAGATGAGCAAGAATATTTTGGTGACGGGTGCATCGGGTTTGATCGGATCGGAGGTGTGTACCTACTTTGCTAGGCATGGATATGGTGTGCACGGACTTGATAACGACCAGCGCGCCATATTCTTCGGGGAACAGGGGGACACCCGCTGGAACCAGCAACGGCTGCAGGATGAGTTGCCCGATTATGTTCATCACGAGCTCGATGTCCGCGACCGCGAAGGCGTATTGCGCTTGATGCGCGAGATCAGACCGGATGTCATCGTCCATTCTGCGGCCCAGCCATCGCATGATCGCGCAGCAGCGATTCCGTTCGATGATTTTGATACCAACGCGGTCGGGACGATGAACCTGCTGGAAGCCGCGCGCCAGGCCTGCCCGGAATCGCCTTTCATATACATGTCGACCAACAAGGTATACGGCGACGCGCCCAATGCGATCCCTATGAAAGAGCTGGCAACGCGCTGGGATTACGATGATCCCGCTTATGCGCACGGGATCCCCGAATCCTTCACGATCGACCAGTCCACGCATTCATTGTTTGGTGCTTCCAAAGTCGCTGCCGATATTTTGGTGCAGGAGCACGGCCGTTATTTTGGTATGCCCACCTGTTGCCTGCGCGGTGGATGCTTGACGGGACCGAATCACAGTGGCGTCGAGTTGCACGGATTCCTCAGTTACCTTGTGAAGTGCAATTTGGAGGGCCGTGAATACACGATTTA
>SLAD01000179.1 GCA_007126995.1 Kiritimatiellia bacterium
ACTGATCCGAAATGGCCACCGTGTGGGTAGCACGCCAATCCTCATCGTCGTCTTTCACGTAGGCGAAAGTGTAGGTCAGGTTAGGCCGGGTCAGAATCTGCAGCGTCAATCCGATCGACTGCCGTTCCTGCCACTCGCCGGAACCGGCACCATCGGGACGATTGATCAGATCGGTTTTGTCCCGGCTATAGTCATAGCTCGCTGTCAACCGCCGTTCGCCGCCGATTTTAAACACATCCCAAGCGGCGCCAAAGCCCATCGTGGTGCTGTTCTCATCGCCAATTTGAAACTCTTCATCCGGATAGCGCGTCTCGACATAGCTGTAGCGAGCGTTCAGCCGGATCGGGTCGAATGTGTAAAGGACGCCCTGACTGAATGAGCGCGTGTCCTGAACCACCCGCTGACGCCGTTGGCCGGGGATGAATACGCGCGTTGTTTGGTCCTGCTCCTGCGTATTCTCACGCCGAAAACTGAGCACTGTGGGAAAATCAAAACGGCCCAGCTCCATATCATGCGTGAGGGTGGCATTACCGAACGGGTCGCTGACCGTGTCGAGGTCATCGCGCACGAAGTGCTTCTCGATCGACATGGCCGTGTCAAAATTCAGTTCCGAGGTAGGCGTGGTGGGCCCCTGGAGACGTGATCCGACCGACCACACAAGATAGTAGTCTTCTCGCTCCAATTCCGACTCCGACTTCCGTGTCCCGTCCACATTCGTGGTATAGATGCCTTGCAGCGAGGTGTTGAGGTCGAGGTCGAACGGGCCCAAGCGCATGAACTGCGCCGACGCCGACAGCGCGAGCGTGCTATAAAGAACGGCTACCGCCAGCCAAAGTGGCTGCCGGTAGCGTGTGTTCTTCATCACTGCTCGAAGCGAAACCAAAAGAAGTTACTCCGCTGGCGGCATCAGCATACGCAAGCGAAATGGCCCGTGCGTCACATCAGCACACCAAATCGATTATCGCGTGCGCCGATCAGGACGATATTCCTGAATCACGGCCTCATCCGGATCCACTGTCGCGGATCCCGTCAAGTCGCCCGGCTCGCCCCACTGCACGACCCGCCCATCGTCAAAATAGATCCAGTATTTCTTGTCATACCGGTCAGCGAACAAGGCCACGGAGAAGATGGAGGGGATATACTCCCACACTTCCTGATACGTGCCATCGGCGAACATCTTGGCTGCGCGGACCGAGTACGGTCGGCCCATTTCCTCAAAGACTTCGTCCGGTGTCATCCCCAAACGGATATTGGATACGCGTTGTGCGGGTGTGCTGCACCCGACCAACACCACAACACACATGGCGCCCAGCGCCAAGTAAAGGCTTTTTCTCATGGTTTCTGCTCCTTATGATGGCCCATTGGCCCTTTTTGACCTGTGGTACAACTCGCACAGAATGACAGCAACAGCAAGGAAAATGTCCGATGAAAGACATCCAAAACCCTTGACAGAAGCCCGCGTTAGCAGCACGCTGATGATGCCGATTATAGGCCTATTCGGACTGGTGTGATAATGAAGCGACGATATTTCAAACTTGTCGGCGGTACGCTGTTGGTGCTGGCCCTTGCCACGGGCGGCTTCTTGGGCTTCCGTGGCTATCGCCTGGCGACCTTTGCCTATGATCTCGAGTCGCAGCTTCGCTACCTCATCGACGATGGTGGCACCATCGGCACCAGCCCGGCCGCTGAGACCTTTTCGGACATCTATCTCGAAATCATCTTTGGCCACAACGGACAGCTTCTGGAACAGGTCCGGGAGAATATCCGGCGAGGCGTCCAACGAGATCCGGACCTCATGCTGGGCGAAGTGGCGGCGATGTTGGTCACCTACCGCGAAGATGAGGAGGAAAACGTGCTGGACGTCGCCGTGCATGTTGTCGGCGGATTCCCGTTAGGCCGCATGGCCCCTCAGTTCCACCGCGATGGCTTCTTCCGGCAACATCTTGATGAGAAACTTTGGAACGTGGCCAATACGGCCCTCCGCTTTGCAGGGCGCGAAATGGTGTTGTTGGCCGATGAAGAAGTAGCCGACCGCCAATCGGCCGTGCTGGACGGCATTTTCGAGGGCCGTGTTGGCCCACTGTTGGTCCAGATGGAAGAACCCATCTTCTATAGCCTGGTGCTGCCAAACCCGCGCCGTGTCATGCCTCCACAGCTCCGGCACCACATTTCCGCCGTCGTCTATCAGGGCGCCATCTCCCATCATGCCGGGCGCAATGAAGTCGTGTTGTTGACGAACTCCCGCCGCTCCGCCAATTATACGATGAGCGTGATCAGCGACCTCAAGCGCGTAGCCGAGATGGCGCTGAAGACCCGTTTCGACGGCGTGGAGTACGAAGCCGCATGGGGCACCACGAGAGGACCGTGGTGGTCGTATGAAATGGCGCAGACATCCGACCAGACGACGATCGAACGGGAGGAAAACCTCGTGCGTCTGACCTCTGATTTCGAGCGTGTGATGGTGAATGCGATTGTGAAAAGCATTGAGCGTTTCGGACGCGATTGGCGCCGCAAGCGTCTGGTTATGGAAGAAGGCCTCGACCCGCGGGAAGCGGATCGCCGCATGGCGTCGCAGAGCCCATTGCATTATTGGAGCGACGAGCATCGCTGGGGCCCGGACTGGCCTGTGGCCCCGTCCGAAGAGGAACGGCGCTTGCTGGATGGCCAGGTCGAATTGCGCAATGCTGAGCGAGCGGCCGAGCGAGCCGAGGCGCAACTGCAGCGTCACGAGGAAACCGCGCGGCGGGCCACGGAACGTCGCGAGGAGCTGGAGGCTGCCGCAGCCCGTGAGGCCGAAACGGAAACCGGCGTCACTGCCGCAACGGAGGCGGCCCTGCAGACAGCCCGCGAACGAGCCAGCGAGGCCGAAACACAACTAGCCAGCGCGCGGGAACGAGCCAACTCGGCGCAACAAGCTCTGCGGGACGCCGAAGCGGAAGTGGAGGAAGCCGAACGCGCTTTTGCCGACGCGCGCGAACGTCGACTCCAGCGGGTAAGTCGGTGATGCCCGTTGTGCCGGTGCAACCTCAAATGTCAGAATCGCCATGAACAACCACGGGAATGCGACAATGGGAAAAGTCATCGCGACGCTGATTCTACTCGGAACATGTACTGCCGTCCGGGCCGAGTTCGCCATCCAGCAAATTGCCGATCCGGATTTCTTGAACCGGGACCCCGTGATTTCGGAGACAGGCATCGTCGCATGGCATGGCATGCGCCTGCAGGGCGCAGGGCAAAGATCGCATGTATTTGCACACCGCGACGGGGAACTTGATATTCTTACCCTAAACACGCCGACCTGGGGCAACAGCAGCTTACACATCAATGGTGATCGAATAACTTGGGTCTCCTACTTGCACGAGCGCGGCGAGGGTCGAACGCAGGATTTAGCGGACCCTGTATTCGATGACGATGATCAGATTCTAGATGGTCGCTGGGTCGTCGCGGCGGAATCGGGTGACGCGCCGCATGAGCAACGCTTGATTGCGATGGGTGACCCGGACCGCGCCATTGGTGATCATCCCCTCGGGGGGCGAACCAGTCCACGCCGCGGCACTGGGGACGCGGAAATTATGTTGTGGAACGGAGATCAAATCACTCGCCTAACCGTCAATAACCTGGATGACCAAGGGCCCGTTGTGGACGAAGGGCTGGTCGCTTGGCAGGTCGGGCGCGGCTGGCCATTCGGCTGGGAAATCATGGCCTGGGCCAACGGAACCTACCTCCAACTGACCACCAATTTCTACTATGACATGGGGCCACAGATTAGCGGGAACCAAGTTGTTTGGTATGGCTGGGACGGGCAGTACAACCAAGTCTTCTTGTACGACCACGAGGCGGAGGAAATCACCCAACTGACCGACACCTCGTACAACAACACGGGCCCCCGAATCTCCAATGGCGTGGTTTTCTGGGAAGGGTTGCCCGACGCAGGTTCCGATATCTTTATGTGGCGCGACGGTGAAATCACGCGACTCACGAACAACCCGGACGACGACCGCAATATTCGGACCTGGAATGGTCAAGCCGTATGGGAAAGCTTTGACGGGAGCTTCTTCCAGATCTACCACTTTGACGGTGGAGAAGTTCACCAACTGACCAACACGCGCTATGACAATATGCAACCCGACATCGGCGAAGGCGTAATCACCTGGATGGGATACGTCGACAACTTTGACGCCGAGATCTTCGCCTGGACCGGCGGGCCCGACCCCATCCGCCTGACCGAGAACGACTATGAGGACCGGCGTCCCCGCACCGCCGGTGGTCGCATCGTCTGGCAGGCGGACGACGAGGACGCGTCCTACATCTTCCTCGCCGAGCCGCGCTAGAGCGCGCTTGCCGCCGCCTTCAGCGCAGTCAAGGTGTAAAGCGGTTTCAACTGTAGCCCCTCGCTCTGCAGCGCCTCCGAGCCACCACTTTCGCGATCAACGACGCAAAGCACGGTTTCGATCCGTGCGCCCAAGGCGCGACAGGCCTTCACCGACTCCAGCACTTGACCGCCTGATGTCACCACATCTTCAATGATCACCACGCGACGGCCCTCCAGCGCCGCGCCCTCCGCCAATCGGCACGTGCCATAGGTCTTCGCCTCCTTGCGCACGAAGGCGCAGGGAAGTCCGGTGACCTGCCCCAACAGTACCGCCAGCGGAATGCCGCCCAATTCAAGCCCGGCCAGCACCTCGACATCGGACGGGAGCAGGCGCGCCAGTTGAACCGCCACCCGACGCAGCAAATCCGGATCGGCCGCGAACTGATACTTGTCGAAATACTCGTGACTTTGCCGGCCCGACCGCAGCGTGAAATTTCCCGTAATGTAGCAGCAACGGTAGATGTCCGCGGCCAACGCTGGATCGTCCTGTTGTTCTTTGTTCATACTGCACCAACGGCTGCGTTGATTTCGTCACGATACCGTTGAGCGGCCGCGGCGGCGGATTCATCGGCATACAGAATGCCGCGCGAGACATTCACTATCCATGGGGCCGAGCGTTCCGCTAACCCGCGCAATGCCTCGGCTGTGCCGCCCTGCGCGCCCAAGCCGGGGATCAAGAGCGGCACATCCGGCACCCCGTCAAAGACCTCATTCGCCTGCTGCGTCAAGCCCATCACCAAACCCAGCGTGCCCGGTCCCAAATCCTTCCGCTCACATAAGTCGGCAAACTGACGCCAAAGCGGTTCTCCTACTGACGGCTGAGCCAGAAAATCAGCCGCACCCGCGTTGGACGTCAATCCCAGCACATACGCTCCGCACCGTGCATCCGCGACGAAGGGCAAAACCGTTTCCGCGCCCATCAGCGGGTTCACTGTAACGGCATCCGCGCGCAGCTTCTTGAGGAACGCGTCGGCATACATTTGCTGGGTATGCGGCACGTCGGATCGTTTCGCATCGATAATTAAAGGGATCTCGGCCGGGATCCAGTCGCGCAGCTTCTCGAGCACGCGATAGCCGCGGGACCCCATCACCTCAAAGTAGGCTGTGTTCGCTTTGA
>SLAD01000233.1 GCA_007126995.1 Kiritimatiellia bacterium
GCTCGCCGCCTTGGACGATCCCCGCGTGAACTTGAAGCACATGGATGGGCGCTTATTCGTAAAGACCGGCGAGGCCCAGTATGATGTCGTGGTGGTCGATGTGCCGGATCCGTCAACGGCGGTCCTGAACCGTTTTTATACGCAGGAATTCTTTCAGGAAGCCGCCCGACGCCTGCGGCCCGGCGGCATCCTCGTGTTCTCCGTCGTGTCGACGGCGGATTTGCGGGGTTCCGCCGTCGCCAACCGCAATGCCACCCTTCATCACACCTTGAGTAGCGTGTTTGCCGAAGTGCTGCCCGTGGGTGGACGCACCCTCTACTTTGTGGCCAGCGACCAGCCCGGCCAAATCCTGACCGACCCCTTCGCGTTGCGTGCCCGGTTCATGGAACGGGGAATTCAAGGCAGCGTGTTCTCGCCCGGCCAGTTTCAGTTGCTGCTGGAGGAAGGCCCCATGCGCCGCGTCAACTGGATTCTGCGCCATCACGGGCGCCACGACCGTGCTCACTTGGAACCACCCGACACCGGTCCCCTGTTCCCCCCGTCCGTGGCCGATCAAATCGCTGCGGAAGCCGATCTGCCGCCCGTGCACGAGCGCACCTTCATCAACCGGGATTTCCGACCGGTCGGCTATTTCTATACCTTGGCCTTTTGGAATGTGCTAACTCGCGCCGACCTCAGCGCGGCCTTTCATTGGTTGGGGCGGATTCAGCCTTGGTGGATAGGGCCTCCCGTCGCGCTGGCTTTCGGGATCGCCTTGTTGTTGCGGCTGCCGGCGGCTAAACGCGCTTGGGGTCGCCGTTACGGCGTGCAGGCCGCGGTATTCACAACCGGGCTGTCCACCATGGCATTGCAAATCGCCATCCTGTTCGCGTTCCAAAGCATTTATGGTTTCGTGTACGAGATGATCGGCCTGATTGTGGCGCTGTTCATGGCGGGGTTGCTGTGCGGGGCGTGGTTGGCGCAACGCGGGATCAAAGCGAAGGACAACCTCCGTTTACTGGCAGCGGTCCAAGCCGGGATTGCCCTGTTCGCCGTGGCGATTGTGTTTGCGCTACCAACATTTGCTGCCTGGCCTTCGGCGGTGGCAATCTTTGCCGGCTTCGCCCTCGTCACGTTCACGGCGGGCCTGTTGAACGGAGTGGACTTTCCATTGACGGTTGCATGCCACCGGGCGGTGTCGGGCCGCGCGGACGCGTCGACGGGCTTGGTTTATGGCGGTGAACTCTTGGGCGCTTGTCTGGGAGCCGTGCTGGCCAGCGCGATCGTTGCACCCGTTCTCGGCATTATCGCCTGTTGCTGGCTAGCCGCCATTGCGAATGCCACGGCGTGCGGTATACTGCTGACTACGAGGTGATGGTATGCAGACGTCGGACCCAGAATGTGCCACCGTATCGAAGCGCGATTTTATCAAAGCGGGTGTCGGCTGTATGTGCATGCTGGGTGCAGCCGGCGCACTGGGAGTCGCTGGGCATGCGTCCGCTCAGACCGCCCAGCGGGGATTGATCAAAGCCCGCCGTTCAGAGTGGTTCACCGATGTAGGCAATGGCCATCTGCGCTGCGACCTCTGTCCCCGCCACTGCCAACTCGCTCCCGGTCAGCGCGGGCCGTGCCGGGTGCGGGAAAATCGCGGCGGCCAGGGATACAGCTTGGTTTACGGTAATCCCGCCTTGGTGCAGCTTGACCCGGTTGAGCGCAAACCCTTCTTTCATGTCCTGCCCGGCAGTCGCGCACTGTCGGTATCCACCGCCGGATGCAATATTGAATGCAAGTTTTGTGAGGTCTGGGACATGGCACTGGTATCGCCCGATGAAGTGCATGCCTATGACATGCCGCCTGCCGATGTGGTGCAGCAGGCCGTCGCCGCCGGTGCCCAAGCCATCAGCTACGCGTTCGGTGAACCCGTCGTCTTCTTCGAGTATGTTTCCTCGATCGCGCGTCAGGCGCGTCAGGCCAATATGCTGAATTTACTGCACACGAACGGGTATATCGCCGCCGCTCCCCTCGAAGCCATGGTGGACGATCTGGATGCGGTAAACATTGACCTCAAGTGTTTTGACCCGGACTTCTACCGGGATGTCTGTGGCGGTGAATTGGAGCCGGTATTGGACACATTGAAGCGACTCAGACAGCATGACGTGCATATCGAAATCACCAACATTGTCATTCCAACGCTGAATGACGCTACGGATACCGTGCGCGCCATGTGTCGTTGGATTGTCGACGAGTTGGGTCCGGACGTGCCCGTTCATTTCGGTCGATTCTACCCGTTATACAAGCTCGCCAACCTCCCCCCGACGCCCGCCCGCACGCTCGACCGAGTGCGTGAAATCGCCCGTGAAGAGGGACTGCGATATGTCTACATTGCCCGGGTGCCCGGACACGAGGCCGAAAGCACGTTTTGCCCCTCCTGCGACCGTCCGGTCATCGAGCGATTAGGATTCGTGATCGAGGAGATGCATCTAAACGACGGCGCCTGCGCGCATTGCGGGACAGCGATACCCGGCCGCTGGGTGTAATATCCATTCTTCGCCACCCTTGGGCTTATCCGATGATGTCGGCATCGTAGGGAGGATCACCCTGCGCTGGCATATACTCCCGCGTCTCTTTCCGGGTAGCTTTCATAAACGTGCTCAAAAAGCACGGAACACTTCTGCGCATACAACGCCTTGTCGTAGGCGCGGGGCAAACCGGTATCCAGCACATCTTCAATGACGAGTTTCAATTGTGAGCGGGCAGAGGATTTCTGACGCCAGTTGAGGACTAGTAACTCCTTGAGCCTTACCAACAGGATGCGCGCGACCTTCTTGACTGCGGCGCGCTCCTCGGCGCTTAATTCAGGAGCAGGGCGGGTGAGGATGTCAAAAATGACCAGTTCTTCCTCGGTCATGTTCTCCCGAACATGACGCTCCTGTTCTTCGCTTAGATTGCGGCTCAGTTTCAACAGTTCCTCGAACAACTCCTCGATATTGCGGCTACCGGTGTTATAGCTTTCGATCAATTCCTCGAACTTCCCGGCGAAGTTCGCGCGGGTCTTGTTCAACCGAATCAACCGCTCCAACTGCGCCCGGATGGCCGCTTTCAGGACTTCCAGATCGGTATTCCGTGTCTTTGACCGCTTGAATCGGTTGGCCAGCGCCTCGAAGTCGATTTTGGATAGATTCAGGACGGTTGGAGGTTTTTCGGGCATGTCCACCCCAGTGATAGATGCATCAAGAACCTCCCGTATTTGGCCCATGACCCCGCTGATGTCTGCGGGATAGGGAGTGAGTTTGGCCCGCATGGCGGCTGCGATAGCGGTGATAGAGGCCAACCGCCCGGCAAATTCCAGTGCTGCGGGATCGGGCTTCACGGCTCCGTACAGCGTCGTTACCAAGCGTTCGTGGCCCAGAAACTCGCGGCGGAGGGGATCGGGCGAAATCAGCGCATTCACAGCCTCGTCTATCCGGTCCAGGCGCTGCATACTTCCCGCGGGCTGATTCTCAATCATGGATAACTCAACGCCATGCCCCGCGCAGAAGACGGTGGCGGCAGTAATGGCCGCGCGCAGTTCCTCCACCAGCTTCTGCTTATTTCGCACGGGGTCCTTGCCCCCCTTCCCGGCGCCATAGATGGCCAGGGCTTTTTCAAGCGAGGCAAAGACGTTGGCGTAGTCCACGATCACACCGCTATGCTTGCCCGGATACACCCGGTTCGCGCGCGCGATGGTCTGCATCAAGCTGTGGTTCCGCATCGGCTTGTCGAGGTACACCGTGGAGCAACTCGGCGCATCAAAGCCGGTCAGCCACATGGCACACAAGAACACGATGCGGAGCCGGTCCTGCGGATCTTTGAACTTCTCGTCCAGCGGCGGTTGGGAGTCGTTCATCCGCCTGCGGTGCGGTTCGATGTCGAGGTCCAGCTTCCGCATCTGCGTGATTTCGTTCTGGCTGGGCGACACAATTAGCGCCATGTCCGTTGTCTTGAGTAACTGCAAACGGTCGAGTAGTTTGTCCTTCTCGTTCTCCGCGAGGTCATTCTGCCCCAATTCCCTCATCACGCGTTCTGTCTCGGCTTCCCAATGCTTCCGCACCTTGTCATGCATTTTGAGCGCCGTGGCCTTGTCGATCGAGACCACCATGGCCTTGCCGACAAAGCCGCGCCCGAGGAAATGCCGGACAATGTCCTCTGCCACCGTCTCCAGCCGATCATCGCGGGTGAGGATGTGGTACTGCTTGCTCAACTCGCGTTCGAGTTTGACCTCCTGTTCCGGGTCCAGCTCCGCCTCCTCGACCAGGTTATAGATGTCCTCGTTCAGGTCGGGATTGATGAGCTGAAGTTCAGGCGTCCGGTTCTCATAGAACAGCGGCACCGTAGCGCCGTCCTCGACGGACTGCTGAAAGTCGTAGATGGACACATAATCGCCAAACACATTCTTCGTACGTTCCTCGCCCGCGATGAGCGGCGTGCCGGTAAACGCCAGAAACAGCGCTCTGGGCAACGCCGCACGCATATTGAGGGCAAGAGTATCGTACTGACTCCGGTGAGCCTCATCCGTGAGCACGATCACATCGGGCCGGTCGCAAAGCGGCTCTGGTGTCTGGAACTTGTGGATGAGGGTGAAGACATATCGATGATTGCCTCGCAACAGCTCCCGCAAGTGTGCGCCACTTGCGGCATGACACGCGTCACCCTCTGTGTCGCTCACCGCACCGGCGGCCTTGAAGGTCTTAGCGATCTGATCATCCAGCTCCACCCGGTCGGTTACCACCACAAACGTCCAGTTGCCCGGCACCTTTCGGAGCACCTTCTGTGCAAAGAACACCATCGAGAAAGACTTGCCCGATCCCTGCGTCTGCCAGAACACGCCGCCGCGACCGTGCCCCAGCTTGCGCGCGGCGAGCATCGAGGCGATGGCGTTATTGACGCCTAGGTATTGATGATTTTGACCGAGAATTTTAACCAGCCCGGCTTTATGCTCGGAGAAGATCGTGAAATTCTCGACCAGATCGAGCAGGCGCGTTCGGTCACAGGTCCCGCGCAGCATTACTTCCAGCGACACCCGACGCGGTTCATCCTCGCGTTCGATACGTTTCCACTCGAAATACCGCTCCCAATCCGCCGTAAGCGACCCGATGCGACTGTCCGTGCCGTTCGAGGCGATGATCAACGCGTTGTACCAAAAGAGCTGTGGAATCTCCGCTTTATAGTGGGTCAGATTCTCGTCGAATGCCGCCCGCGCAGGCACGCCGGGCTTCTTCAATTCGATCACCACCAGCGGCAGGCCATTGACGAAGCCGACCAGATCGGGCCGACAAGTGTAGAGTGCGCCGGTGACGCTGAACTGGCTGACCATCAGAAAATCATTGTTCGTGGGCTGCTCCCAATCCATCACGCGCACTCGCTCGGTCCGTTGCCCACCGGAGGTAGGGCGAGGCGTCCCTGCC
>SLAD01000260.1 GCA_007126995.1 Kiritimatiellia bacterium
CAGTCCCCCTACCCCAAGCACCAACGCCACAGAAACGGCATTGAGTACTTCCATGGCGGGAAAGAAGTAGCTAATCCAGCGAACGGACTCGAACCAGCCTTGCCGCAAATCGGTATTCCGCTCGTCGAACCGTGTACGCACGGTGGTTTCCCGGTTAAAAAGCTGAATGGTAAGCATGCCGGTGATCATTTCCTGCAAATACGCGTTCAAGGTCGATTGACGCGCCCGCACTTTACGGTGGGCACGACGCGTATTCAGGTTGATCCAAAACATCACCGCCAGCAGGACGGGAAAGACGCCGAACAACGTGAGCGCCAATACGGGACTGAGATAGATCATGAATCCCATAATTGCGAGCAAGGCAAAGAGATCAGCCACCAATCCGACCACACCGTCCGTCACCATGCGTTGCATGGCTTCGACATCGGACGTTACGCGGGTCATGAGTCGTCCAACCGGATTACGGTCCATGAAGCGCAACGGCATGCGCAGGATCTTCGCAAAGATATCGGCGCGCATGTCGTAAATGATGCGTTCTGCCACCCAAGCCATCAGATAGCTTTGGAAATAACGCAATCCGAAGACCATGCTCGCCAAGCCGAGAAAGAACCAGCCGACCCGTGTGATGCCCGCAATCCGGTCGCCCGCCGAGAGGGATGCCGCGTCCTCCATTAAATAATCATCGATGGCCGTTTTGAGCAGGACCGGCATCGCACTGTTGAGCAGCGACATAATCAGAATGATCAGCACGGCGAAGCCCAGCAGGCCGCGATAGGGTTTGGTGTAGGCGAGCAGCCGGCGGGTTAGGTGTCCGTCGAAAAGTTTTCCTTCCGGCTCTATTTCGTGCGCGCTCATGACGTATGCTCCAAACGCGCTTGTAGCCGTTGCACTTCATCTAGTTCCCGGTAGTAGCCCGGTTGTTGAACCAACTCCGCGTGCGTACCCGATTGCGTGATGCGCCCGTCCTGCAGCACGATGATGCGATCCGCGTGGCGCAGCGAAGAGACGCGGTGACTAATAATCAACGTCGTGCAGGTCGTGACGACCGGTTTCAGTCGCGCTTGGATCGCTGCTTCGGTTTGGGTGTCGATGGCGGAAAACACATCGTCCAGAATCAACACGCCCGGCTTACGGGCCAGCGCACGGCTGATGGCGGTCCGTTGGCGTTGCCCGCCGGACAGGGTTACGCCGCGCTCGCCCAGCATGGTTTCGAAGCGTTTCGGGAACCCCTCCACATCGGTGTGCAGCTCGGCCAGCTCGGCGGCGATAAAGACCTTTTCCAAATCGGTTTCTTCCAGACCCAAGGCGATGTTGTTGGCGAGTGTATCGGAAAACAGAAAGGCCTCCTGTGGCGCGATCCCGACCAAACGCCGCAGGGTGTCGAGCGGGATCGTGCGCACGTCGCGGCCATCGATCCGCACAACGCCTTCGGTCGGATCGAGCACGCGCGCAATCAGCCAAGCGAGGACCGTTTTGCCGCTCCCCGTCGGGCCGGTGATCCCCAATGTTTCGCCGGCCGGGATCGACAGGGAAATGCGGTCGAGCACACGAACGCCACCGAGATCCAGCGAGACCGCATCGAATTCAACGGTCACCTTACGGCGGTCGACCGGCGCGAGGTCATCGGGACCTTCGCCTTGATCACGAATGGCGGGTTGGGCGGTGAGTATCGACTGAATCCGGCCCCAACTCGCTTTGCCGCGTTGCAGCAAATTGATCGTCCACCCCAGGGCCAACATCGGCCATTGCAGGAAGAAAAGGTACTGCGAGAATTGCACGAACTGGCCTACGGTCATGCGGTTCGCAATGACTTCACGACCACCGATCCACATGATCAGGACCACGCCGATGCTGAACAGCATCCCCATGCCCGGCCAGAGCGGTCGTTCCACCCGGTTCAGGGCCATCTTGAGCTCAATGTAGCGCTGATTCAGGCGGGTGAAGAATCCGCGTTGGCGGTCCTCAATGCCGTAGCCGCGCACGGTTCGTATGCCACCAAAGTTTTCCTGACAGAAATTTGAGATGACCGAGAACTGTGCCTGCGAATCCTCGTAGCGTTGGCGAATGATTTTCAGCAGCAGGAAGAAAAGCAGACTCGTGCTGGGCAACAGGAACAGCATCACGAGGGCCATCCGCACGTTGATATAGAACATGATGCCGAAGGCGAGTATGAAGCCCACCGAAGTACGCGTGCCTTGCAAAATCCCGTGCCCCACAAACTCGCGCACGGCATTGAGATCCGAGGTCATCTTGGTCATCAGATCGCCGGTTCGTTCGCGGCTATAGAAGGTATAGTCGAGCCGCGACAAGTGTTGAAAGACGTCGCGCCGGATCTCGTATTCGACCTGATGCCCCAGCGAGAGCAGAATGCGGCGCATGCCCAATGCGAGGCCGGCGGAACACAGCGCGGCGACCACGTAAAGCACAGCGTACGTCAGGATCATCGGCCAGCGCACGGACTCACTCACCAATTCATCGACCGCGTACCTCGTGATGAACGGGCTCAATACGCTGATGGCCACGCTGGCGCAGACCAGCAGCACGCCGTTGATTACGCGCGGACGATGAGCAAATACATAATCCGGCAGCGATTTGGACGGAATAGACTCCATAACTGCCTAACGGGTCGGACTTCTCTCCGCGAACTATCGCGGGAATCGTAGCCTTCTACTCCTGTCCCATCCCCGCCGGGTACAATTCTTCATTCGTTTCGCCGTTCACCACGCGGAAGCTTTCAACGTGCATGTTGTGGTCCGAAACAAAGGCCATCTGTACGCCGAATTTGTTTTCAAGCTCGACCAACATGTCCTCATCCTCGGAACGCAAGCGGTCCAGCACGGACGGATTCACGGTGACCCGCAGCGAGAGTCCGCCACCCCTCTTTTGGCCCCGCATGATCTGGGCCAAGCGACGCTGGATCTCTACGCTCATGCTGAGGGACGACTTCACCTTACCGCGACCTAGACAGTATGGGCAATCGGTGAACGTCGCGGACCGGATACTTTCCTCCGCGCGCTGACGCGTCATTTCGATCAAGCCCAACTCTGAAACGGGCAATACGTTGGTACGCGCTTTATCGCGTCGCACCGCTTCTTTCAGGGTGCGGTAGACGGTATTCTGGTGACGACGCGACTTCATATCGATGAAATCGATCACCACCAGGCCGCCGACGTTGCGGAGCCGAAGCTGTCGTGCAACCTCTTCGGCCGCCTCGATGTTCACTTCAACGATCGCCTCTTCCTGGGTCTTGCCGCCCTTGTGCCGTCCGGTATTGACGTCGATGGCGACCAAGGCTTCCGTTTCATCGAAGATCAGGTAACCGCCTGACTTTAACCAGACCTTGCGTTGAAAGGCGTTTTCCAGTTGGCGCTCGACATCGAAATGCTCGAAGATCGGCATGTGGCCGTCGTACAGCTTGATCTTGTTCTTGCCGCGCCGCGAAATCCGCGAGACAAGCTCCTTGATGCGATTATACTGTTCCTTATGGTCGATCACGATGCGATCAATATCTTCGGTCAACGAATCGCGCACGATCCGCTCGACCAGATCCGGCTCTTTGTACAATCGGCACGGGGCCGGCAGTTCGCGGATACCGCGCTCGATTTCGTTCCAGGTTTCGACCAATTGCCGCGTGTCGCGGGCAAAGCTGGTGGCGCGCGCCCCCGAACCGGCCGTCCGCACGATCAGGCCGAGGTCTTCGGGAGCGGGCAACCGGCTCAAGACCTTCTTCAAGCGCTCGCGTTCCTTGGCGTCCTCGATCTTCTTTGATACGCCTTTGAGTCCACTGCCGGGCATCATCACCAGATACCGACCCGGGATGCTCAGGTTCGCGGTCACGCGCGGGCCTTTGGTGCCGATGGCGCCCTTGGTCACTTGCACCACAATTTCGGCGCCGACGGGAAACTTCTTGGCCATTTCGCCGTTGCCGTACTTCTTCTTGCGTGAGCCGCGCGAACGGGATACGCCCTCTTCTGCTTCCAGGCGGGCGGCGTCCTCGGGGATCATATCCCAATAATGGATGAAGGCGTTCTTCTTCATACCGATATCCACGAAGGCCGCCTGCAATGCGTCTTCCACGTTTTGGATCTTGCCCTTAAAGATACTGCCGACAATACGATCCTCGCTTTCGCGTTCGACGAAGAAGCCTTCCAGCTTCCCTTCCTCCAAAACCGCAACGCGCGTCTCGAGGCCTTCCTCGTTAATGACGATCTCCTTTTTCACCTCTTTTTTACCCCGTAATTTCTTAAAATAGTCCAACATGTGTTCTCTGTCCTTCCTACGTTAACGGCGGGAACGCCGTATAATAATGCTCTGCAATATGCCGAGTCCCAGCATGGTGCTGACCATAAATGAACCTCCGTAACTCAGTAGCGGCAACGGCAAGCCCGTAATCGGCATCAAGCCGATCGTCATGGCTGTGTTGACAAAGACATGAAAGAAAATCATGCCTGTGATGCCGACTGCGATGAGTCGTCCCTCCTTATCGGCAGCGACCAGCGCTGCCCGGGTACCGCATATGAGAATCAGGACAAAGAGGCCCAACACGGTTGTGGCCCCGACAAATCCTTTCTCCTCTGCAATCACCGTAAAAATGAAATCGGTCGGCGCTACCGTACGCGGGAGATAGCCCAACACGTTCTGTGTCCCCTGCAAATACCCCTTGCCGCTCATGCCGCCGGAACCGACCGCAATTTCCGACTGCATCTTGTTCCAACCCGCGCCATACGGGTCGCGCCCCGGATCGATAAAGACAAGAATGCGCTCACGCTGATAGCTACCCAACGCCATCCAGCCGACGGGGAGCAACATCAGGCCGATCAGCGCCAAAAAAACGAGAAACTGGAGGCGAATGCCGCCCGCAAAAAGAATGAAGAGCGTGACGGGAATCAATGTGGCTGCTGTGCCCAAGTCCGGTTGACGGGCAATCAAGACAAAGGGCACCACCGCAATCACCAGCGCCAGCGCCATACTGCCAAGCTGCCAAGGATCGCGATCGGGCCGCGACCAGTAGCGCGCGACCGCCAAGACCACGGCCAGCTTGGCAAACTCGGCGGGTTGGATCTGAATGTTAAAGAAACTCAACCAGCGGCTGGCACCATGAACGCGCGTACCGAAAAAGAGTACCAGCACCAAGAGTAGAAGGGTCCCGACATAAATCCACCAGGTCATTTCGGCTAGCCGCCGGTAATCGGTCATCGCCAGAAACACGTAGCCGACCAAGCCGGCCATCGCCCAGCCGATCTGGCGCTGATACATCCGGTTCACCGGCACATCGGCCCGTTGAAAACCGGCGCTGAAGATGAAGAAAATGCCGATTACGATCAGGGCCAGGATGGCGAACGTCATCAGCCAGTCCGCCCGCTGTAGATGCCATTTGATGCGTGACCAGTTCATGAGCGCTCCCCCGCTTCGGTCA
>SLAD01000325.1 GCA_007126995.1 Kiritimatiellia bacterium
GCTCATCCAGCTTGCCGCGCCGTAGCTCCGGCCCCGACGCGCCTCGCTGTCGGGGGCCGGACGAAGGCGGGAGGATTCGCCCTACCAAAATTGGACGCGACTCACACGTCGAGCCGTTGGAGCGAGTGTTGGTTGGGGGCGAGATGACTCCCCTCGGCATGACTAGTCGTTGGGCTCGGTCTCGCCATCCTCTTCTGCATCATCCAGCACAGCGGCGGGGAGTTGCTTGTTCACTTTCGCGCCGAGCTTGCGTAATTCCTCCACCCGTCCGATCAGGTTGCCGCGCCCGTCTTTCAGGCGCTTGATGGCGAGGTCAAAACTGTCGGACACACCATCCAGTTTCTTGCGCGCGTCCACAAGAGTTTCGGCGACAAGCGCGACTTGGTCGTACAGGCGGCCGGCCCGATCCGCGATCTTTTCGGCGTTGCGATTCTCGTTCTCGCGTCGCCAGATTTGCGCGATCAGCTTGAGGGTGATCATCAAGGTGGTCGGCCCGGTGATAACGACGTTGGTCTTGGCGACGTCATACATCAGTTCCGTGTCGGCTTGCATGGCGGCTTGGTACGCGGGTTCGAGCGGGATACAGAGGATGACAAAGTCAAGGGTCTGATTGCCCAGCAGACTGGTGTAGTCTTTCTGATGCAGATCGGTAACATGACGCCGCACGGAGCGGACATGCTCAGCCAGCGCCGCGTCGCGGGTGGTTTGTTCCGTCGCACTCATATACCGTTCATAGGCGGTGAGCGAGACTTTGGAGTCGACGATGACGGCCTTGTCGCCGGGCAGCTTGACGACGAAGTCGGGTCGCTTGCGTCGCCCTGCTTCATCCACGTGGCTGGATTGCGTCTCGTATTCCCGACCGGCGGCCAAGCCGGAGGCTTCGAAGATGCGTTCGACAATAATTTCGCCCCAGTCGCCTTGTCGTTTGCTGTCGCCTTTGATGGCTTGCGCGAGTTGGTTGGCTTCTTCGCTGACTTTGCCGCTCAGCTCCTGTAGTTGCCGTACTTGCTCCAGCAGGCGCGCGGACTGCTCGGTCTCTTGCTTATGCACCTCATCCACACGGTTGCGGAACGATTCGAGCTGTTCCTTCAGCGGCTGTAGCAAGCCGGATAGGCGCTGTTGATGCTGTTCGGTTAAGGCCCGGCCTTTGTCTTCAAAGATGCGGTTCGCCAAATTCTCGAAGGCGGCTTGCAGGCGCTTCTCGGCATCGGTCAGGGTTTCAATCTTTTCGGCGGCGCTGCGTTTCTCGTGTTCGAGTTCCGCTTTCAGTCGCGCATTCTCCTGTTGCAGCTCGGTCAGGGCGCGGGATTGCTCCTCCAGTTGCCGTTGTGCCTGCTGGTAATCGTCGTCCCGCGTGGCCAGCCGCGCGAGGGCTTGCCGGTCGGGGGCATCGCGCCAACTGCGGATGAGCAGCACGAGGGTCAGGGCCGCCAGTGCCAACAGGCTAATCAGTATCAGTGTGTCCATGATTGAGTAATAGCGGGTACGATCTTTTTAGAAATTAAATGCATAGGATAGTCCGATCAGGTGCGCGTCGAAGTCGTACCGGCCATCGAGGGCGGGGTCCACATTGTCGGTGACGCGGGTGCCACTGACGAATCCGTAGGCATAGGCGGCGTCGAAGGCATGCGTACCCTTGCGATAACCGAGGCCCAGCGAGACGAAGGAGTGATCCTGTTCGGATAAGGTCGGGCGCATCGTGCGTGAGGGAATCGGTGATTCCAAATACTGGTAGCCTGCCCGCAGGGTCCATTCTTCGGTCAGGCGGAAATCGGCCGCAATCCCGTAGGTCCAAGAGTCTCTCCAGGCCGCCTCAATAATGCGGTCCGGGACGAGGAATTCGTTGTCGCCCCCGTCAAGTTCCAGGCGCCGAAAGACGGAATGGCGAATCCACTCGACATTTGCCTCCACGCGCAGTCGCTCGGATACTTCGATGCCATAGCCAAAGGCGATCACATCAGGAAATTTGATGTCGGTTTCAAAGTCACTCTTCGCCGTAACATCGCTAAGCGGACGGGACAACTGGGGTGGTGAGGGCACGTTGGTAATTACCAGATCGCCTTCGTAGCGGACCTTGACTGCTGATCGATAGGTGAGCGCCGCCCGTTGACGGGACGATATGTTCCACGTCACTGCGGCATTGAATCCGACGCCGAGGCCATCGCCCGTGAAGCGGGTCTCTCCGTCCGGTGTTGCGGGGTTCCCGGTTACCTCGCTCCAGGCGAATCCTTGTTTCAGTTCCACTTCGGAATACAGCAAGTTGAGTCCAGCGGCGACCGAGAAGCGGTTGTTGACCCGGTAGGCGATGGCTGGGTTGATGTTTACGCTGTTCAGCTCAAAGGCGTACGGTGCTGTGTCGCGCAAGAGACCGTCCCGGCGGAAACTGGACGACCAGCCGTAAGGCGTGGTGAGGGCAAATCCGGCGACCCAATCCTGCTGTTCGTTGGGGAAGGCAACAAAGAAATTGGGTAAGGCCACCCAATTCCGGCGTGACTGGAATCTGTCGCCTGCGGCGCTTGTAAACTCGCGTCTATCGTAGCGGAACGTCACCGCGCCCACGGCGTTGTTCACTTCTACGTCCGTGAGATTGGCCGGATTGCGGGCGATCGTGGAGGCATCGTCGATGTATACGATGTTGCCGCCCATCTTGCCGAGTGCCTGCAGGCCTTCCGGTGGATTGCGGAATCCGTCAGCGTATCCCCGCACGCCTGCCGCAAAGGTCAGGAGAATCAGTGTCAGATATCGCATGGTCTTCATGTGTTCGGACATTTAGCGTTGTTCCGTGGCCGCCGTCGTTAGACGGTGGATGGTCTTCTTAATCAATCCGGGGGCCGCGTCCTAACCCGCCATAGGCAGGCAGACAGGATGCGGCTACACGTTAATTCAGCCGCCTTTCACCAACGCAAAGAAGCGGTCCTCGTATTCCGTAAATAAATCGTACTTTTGCAGCTTGCGGCCGAGATCCTGGATCAGGCTGCGATTTTGGGCGGCGGCGCGGAAGTCCTGCTCGATTTCGTTGCGACGATGCTGCTCACTTTGTTCCGGGTTCATCGGCAACAGGTTCTTTTGCTGCATGTCTTTGACATTGGCCAACACCGAGCGCTGCATGACGTCGACCATTAATTTGAGTAGACAGACTTCCCATGGTTGCTCGACCCCAACCACCACTGCACTCAAGGGATCATTCTTCTTCTTAACCTCGTCTTCAATCTGGCCGATGACCGTTTCGATAGACTCGTGCACGGTGTAACGACGGATTTCCTCTTTCTTGATCTGGAAGCCGTAGCGCAACAAGACCAATTCCTCGGCATTGTCTTTCAACCACTCAAGGTATTGCTGCGCTTCGGGGCCAAAATCGGCGGCGGGTGATTGGCTAAAGTTGTTGGGCGTAATGATCTGGGGGCGAAAGGCCTCGATGCGACCCTCGCGAATGACCACTTCATTCGTGCTGTCCATCATCTCGCTGAGGAGATGATAGTTCACAATGGTACTGCCAAACGTCTCCAGGCGACCGGTTGGCGGCTGGATGACCTCGGTATTGTGCAAGGCGTACCAAAAATCAAATTGTTGCTGACTCATAGCGATTTCCTGTGGCGTACCATACCACGGAATCCGCTATTGAAAAGGGTCATTCGGTTGTGAGCTGCTCCATGATCCGACCGATCCAATGCTCGCGTCGTTCCTCGCGGGCGGACAGGAGTTCCTGCAGTCGTTCGATCTGTTGTTCGAGTTCGGCAATTTGCTGACGCTGTTGTTCGGTACGCTCGTCGAAGACGGTTGCGATCGATTCCTCCAGGACGGCGGCCCGCTCCTCGGCTTCGGCTTCCGTCTCGGCCGTTTGCCAGTCGGTCAGCGCCGCGCGCACCTGTTCGTTGTGCTCCCATTCGGCCCGGGCCGCGCGCCGCTGCATGGCGCGCGGGGGGCCGTCCCGATGGGCAACATGATGCAATAGCTGGCCTAGGCGATCACGTTCCTCGCGGTCGAGCCCCCTTAAATACTCATAGAAGTCGGGATGCTCGGCGCGAATATGATCCATGGTGCGTGCTTCGGCGATGCGGCGGCGTAATTCGACGCGGAAGGCCACGGGCGCATTTTCGCGCATTTCGCGGAGTCGCTCATATTCCTCCGGGTCGACTTCCCGTAACGAAGACATCCATTCCCGTACATGCGGCGAGATTTCCTGCTGGGTGGGGCGTTCCATTTGGCGGGCCCGCTGGCGCTCACGCGGGCCGCCCTCGCGCGGCGCTTCCGCTAGCGCGGTCAGGCCGCTGAGGCACAAGCCAGTGATGCAGGTAAGCAGATAGATCCGGCGTGGCCGCACGATGGCGGGTTGAGCGAATGCGGTTCGTTTTTTCATGATGTGTGTCTCCTTTGTAGTAGTTCCAAGGCCCAGTCGTCTTCGATGTCGTCGTTCAGCCAGATGTTCCAGTCGTCGATTTGGGTTTCCAATTGTGTCAAGCTGGTCATCAGCGAATCCAGCTCCTCAGTGTATTGTGCGTCCCATTCCAGCAAGGCCCAGCGATCCTCGGTTATCGCGACCGGGGCGGTGGGTGTCTGGATGAAGAAGCGGAATCCGAACAGCAGCAGGAGCGCAGAGATCGTGCCGTATAGGAATGCCGGATGCCAGAGGGACAAAGGGCTGCGCGAGATGAGGTGGGGCGTGCGGCGTGGTCGCGGTGACTGGGCCAGTTGACGGGTTGCTTCGTCCCGGATCTGCTGTAGGGCAAATGGGCTGACCTGTAAATCCGCGTCACTAAGCGTCGCGTGTGTGGACCGCAGCGACTGCAATTGGTCGGCAAAGGCCCGCAATTCGGCATCGTTCGCCAGCGCCTTGTGCAGGGCGCGTTGGCGACGCGGCGACAGCTCGCCACTGACGTCCAGCAGTACCTCGTTTTGCCATTGTTCCTTCGATTTCATATCAATTCCTCTGTAAATCGGTATACGCCGGTGCGAGTGTGGCGCGGAGTTTGTCGACGGCGTAGCGCATCCGCGCCAAGGCGGTGTTGAGCGGAATGGATTCCACTCGCGCAATCTCTTTGAACGACAACTCGCTGTCCATACGCAGCACGAAGACGCGCCGTTGTTCCGGTGGCAGCGCCGCGACAGCGTGCTGGAGTTGCGTGTCGAGATCGCTCTGGCTGGACAATTGATCGGGTGGCGGGCTCGGAGCGGCAAGGGTATCCGCCGGGGTATGGCCCTCGTGCGACTCGTCCTGCAAGCTGCAGGCGGGCTTCTTCTTGCGGCTGCGATCGATAATGACGTTGTGCGCGATGCGGAAAAGCCAGCTCAACAGGCGCCGATCGCGATAGCGTTGCAGGTTCCGGATGGCGCGAATCCACGTTTCCTGAAAGATGTCCTCCGCCTCGTCGCGGCCTTCGGTCATACGCAAAATGAAGCCAAACAGAGGAC
>SLAD01000066.1 GCA_007126995.1 Kiritimatiellia bacterium
GAAGCTCGACGGGGCAACCATCAGGCCGACGGCAATCACTGTAGCTCCAAACCATTTTACGTTTCGTACCATTATTCTATCCTTTCTTTAGTGTTCCAATTTGGCGAATCACTACTTGATCACGTCTGTTGGCTCACAAATAAAAACGCCTCCCACGTCAATTTCCGACAAACCCATACTGGCCACGCTCAAAATTTCTCAAAAATCAAAAACCGTTGACAACCGAAATAAAACTCCATAATGTCTATCGAATTAACGTAGATAAAGAGATGCGATGATTTCGAATAAATGTAACTATGCGCTCCGGGCGTTGTTGGAGCTCGCTAAACGGGAAGGAGCCGGGCCGGCGACGATTGTCGACATTGCCCAGGCCCAGCAGATGCCCTCCCGCTTTTTGGAGGCCATTTTGCGGCAATTAAAGCAATCCGGCTTGACGGATTCGCTGCGCGGAAAGCATGGGGGATACGTCTTGGCTCGCCCGGCACGCGAAATCACGGTGGGAGAGGTGATTCGGCTGATCGAAGGGCCCCTGTTCGCACTGGAGCGCGCGGAGGCGGGGTCGCGACTGGCCGCGGCGCCGGATGATGTCTTCGAGTCGCTCTGGCAGGACGCTGAGACCGCGCTGAACGAGGTTTTCGATGCGGTGACACTGGCTGATTTGGCGGAGAAAGACCGCGAACGAGCCAATAATTTTGTGCTGGATTACACGATTTGAGCCGATGAACGCGACGATGCCACTCACTATGCCGCCGGGCTGGGACCAGCTTGATCAGTCGGATCTCCAAGCGGTGCTCCGCTTTGCGGTGAAGCAGTTTCACCCGAAACTAGCGCTCGCCTCCAGTTTTGGCTTGGAAGATGTGGCCTTGATACACGCCCTGTTGCAGGTGACCCCGGATGCGCGCGTGTTCGCGCTCGATACGGGTCGGTTGCCGGAGGAAACTTATGAATGCGCCGAGGCGATCCGTCAACGCTATGGCATCAACATCCACTGGTATTTCCCGGACAGCGGGGCCGTGGAGCGGTTGGAGCGTGAAAAGGGCATCCTTTCGTTTCGCGAATCGGTGGAGAACCGGGTGGAGTGCTGCGGCATTCGCAAAGTCGAGCCGCTCAACCGGGCGCTCGCGGATCAAACGGCCTGGATTACGGGCCAGCGCCGCGAACAGAGCGTGACCCGACTGTCACTGAATGTATTGGAGCCGGACGGCGCTCACGGGGGTATATGGAAATTCAATCCGTTGGCCGAGTGGACATTGGATGATGTCTGGCACTATGTCCGCCAAAACGATATCCCCTATAATACGCTGCACGATGCGGGTTATCCCTCGATCGGTTGCGCGCCCTGCACGCGAGCGATCGAGCCGGGCGAAGATCAGCGCGCCGGCCGTTGGTGGTGGGAAACGCCGGAACACAAGGAGTGCGGCCTACACAATCGCAACAATGGATGATTTATGGAAACCGATATCGAAACCTATACGCTAACTCATTTGCAGGCCTTGGAATCCGAGGCCATTCATATCATGCGCGAGGTCGCCGCCGAGTTCGAGCGGCCGGTCCTGCTGTTTTCGGGCGGGAAAGACTCGATCTGCTTGCTGCGCCTGGCGGAGAAGGCCTTTCATCCCGGCCGCTTCCCCTTCCCCCTGCTGAACATCGATACCGGTCACAATTTCCCGGAACTGATCGATTTTCGTGACCGGCGCGCGGCCGAACTGAAGGCCAAATTGATCGTGCGCACGGTGGAAGACGCCATCCGCGACGGCATCGCCCAACCGGTACCCGGCGAAACCAGTCGCAATCGCCTGCAAATCCCCACCCTGCTGGCGGCGCTGGAGGAGTTTCGCTTCGACTGCGCCATCGGCGGTGCGCGCCGTGACGAGGAGAAGGCACGGGCGAAAGAGCGCATCTTCTCATTCCGGGACGCGTTTGGTCAGTGGGACCCCAAGAATCAGCGTCCGGAATTATGGAACATTTATAACGGTCGCCTGCATCCCGGCGAGAATATGCGGGTCTTCCCGCTCAGCAACTGGACGGAAATGGATGTCTGGCAATACATCGCGCATGAGCAGCTCGATTTGCCGACCATCTACTTCACACATGAGCGGGAGGTGGTGCGCCGGGACAATCAATGGCTACCCGTCAGCGATCTGCTGCCGCTCAAGAAGAATGAGACGCCCGAAACATTACGCGTTCGCGTGCGAACAATCGGCGACATCTCGTGCACCGGCTGCATCGAGTCCGAAGCCAACTCCGTGCAGGACATCATTGACGAAATCGCGGCGGCCCGCGTAACCGAGCGCGGCAGCCGGGCCGATGACAAGCGCTCGGAGGCGGCCATGGAAGACCGCAAGAAGGAAGGATATTTCTAATGGTGGCGGAAGCACAACGAGTAGACAAAGACCGGGTGGAGTTATTGCGCTTCACAACGGCGGGCAGCGTAGATGACGGCAAGAGCACGCTGATCGGGCGACTCCTGCACGATAGTAAGTCCATCTTTGAAGACCAAATGGAAGCATTACAACGTTCGACCGATTTGACCGGCGGCGGTGAGGTGAACCTAGCCAATCTGACGGACGGGCTGCGGGCGGAACGGGAACAGGGCATCACCATCGATGTCGCGTACCGCTATTTCGCGACGCCGCGCCGCAAATTTATCGTCGCCGACACGCCCGGCCACGTCCAATACACCCGCAACATGGTGACAGGCGCGTCCACGGCCAATTTGGCGATCATTCTGATCGATGCGCGCAAGGGCGTGATCGAGCAAACCCGTCGTCACTCCTACCTATCGACCCTGTTGGGCATCCCGCACTTGCTGGTTTGCGTCAACAAGATGGACCTGGTCGATTACAAGGAAGAGGTCTTTACCGCCATCGAGCAGGATTTCGCGGACTTCGGCACCCGCTTGCAAACACAGGACATCACCTTCATTCCGGTCAGCGCGTTGAAAGGCGACAACATTGTGGAACGCTCAGCGCACACGGATTGGTACCAAGGCCCCACCCTTCTGAATCACTTGGAGGAGGTGTATATCGCCAATGACCGGAATCTGGTCGAAGGGCGACTGCCCGTTCAGTATGTGATTCGTCCCCAAACGCCGGAGCATCCGGATTTCCGGGGCTTTGCCGGCCAGATCGCCAGCGGCGTCTTTCACGTCGGCGATGAAGTGGTGGCCTTGCCTTCCGGTCTCGCCTCCCGGATCACGAGCTTGCACACCTACGAAGGCGATTTGGAAACCGCATATGCGCCAATGTCCGTGGCGATGACGCTTGCTGATGAAATCGATATTAGTCGGGGCGACATGATCGTGCAGAAGGGGCATCTCCCCCATATGGATTCTCAGGTCGATGCCATGCTCTGCTGGATGGACGAACAGGCACTGAATCCGGCCCGAAAATATTTGCTCAAGCACAACACCCATACCGTGCGCTGCATGGTCCGCAAAGTGCAGCATCGCGTCGACATCGAAACGCTGCAGTACGATACGGAAGCCACGACGCTGAGCCTGAATGAGATTGGGCGTTGCACGTTGAAGACCACTGTCCCGCTGATCTTTGATGCCTACAGCCGCAATCGGCAAACGGGATCGTTCATTCTGGTCGACGAAGTCACCCATCGCACGGTGGCTGCGGGTCTGATCCAAGAACCGGAAGTCGAGCCCCCCAGCCCGCAGGCGGAAGAGTACGCCATCTAGGAGATGAAGCGACACACGTCCTTTCCGCTCACCTTTGTCACCACCGGTCGGCACCTGTTGTTGGTGGGTGGCGGCGATCAGGGCACGAATCGGCTCGAAACGGCGCTTCGGTTCGACTGGGAACGGATCACCTTCGTCGCACCGGACCCGACCGCCGAAACAAAGGAATTGGCCGCATCCGATCCACGGGTCAGGCTGCATGAGCGAGACGTGGAGGAAGCCGATGTGGAGGGCGTTGACCTGGTGCTGGAATCCACCATGGATATGGCCTTGGGCGAGCGACTCGCTTCCTGGTGCCGACCACGCCGAATTCCTTTGAACGCAATGGACAAACTCGATTACTGCGATGTATATTACATGGCATTAATCCTGCGCGGCCCCTTGATGCTCTCGATTTCGAGTAGCGGCGAGGCGCCGGCGTTGGCTGCTTTGTTGCGCCAACTCTTGGAGCAACGAATCGGGCCGGGCTGGTGTAATGCAGGCATGCTGATGGCGGAGGCACGGCGGGCATTGCCCCAGAATGCAGCGCGTATGAAATTGATGAAGGCCATTGCGCAGGATCAGAGATTTTTAGATTGTATCGCTGAGAATAATATTGAAGGGATGCGAGAACGAATAGCAGATGCGATTAGTCGGATGTCAGATTGATACGGAATGTCCCGAAGAGCGGTTGGAGGCGATCCATCGCCTGCGGGAATCAGGTGCGGCGGCGTTAATTTTGAATACCTGTCAGCGCCTGGAAGTATTCACGTGCACGGAACAGCCCTTGCCTGAGCTGGCGATGTCCCAGCAATGGGAAGACGCCATCGCTTTTGAGCGTTTGGCGCGTATTGCGGCCGGACTCGAGAGTCGCATTTTGGGCGAGCTCGAAATTCTCGGGCAAGTGCGGAGCGCATACAAAACTTTCCGCGAGCGTCATCAACAGGATCGCTGTCGGCTCGACCGCCTCTTCCAAGACGCTTTGGCGCTGGCTCGCAAAGCCCGGCGCGAAAGCGGGATTGACCGGAATCTCACCTCGCTGTCCGCATTGGCTTGCCGCGAACTGCTGGCACGCGTGCCGAACGGGGAACCGATCGCGGTGATCGGCTCCGGCTCCATCGCTTCAAGCGTGACGCGTTATCTCGGCAAGCGTTCGCGCTCGCCCGTGCGTGTAACCAGTCGCTGTCCGGATCGAGCCATGTCGCTGGCCATGGAAGTGGGCGGATTCGGTGGCGGATTGGCGGAAATGGATCATCTCTTGAAAGGCGTGGTCGGCATCATTACGGCCACCGCCGCCCCCCACCCCGTTCTATATGCGGAGCATTTGACCGAGGCTCAGCGCCCTTTGTATATCGTTGATCTCGGCGTTCCCCCCGACACACACGAGAGTGTCCGCATGATTGAGCAGGTGGACTACACAGGTTTGGAAGCGATCGAGGCCAAAGCGCAGTTCAATACCGAAGAGCGACGGGAACGGGCCGAAATCGCCTCCCGCCTGATCCGTGAAGGAGCCCAGGCGTGGTCACGGGCAAGGTAGTCGTCGCCACACGTAGCAGCCGGTTGGCACTCACCCAGACGGAAGAGGCACTCGCCCACGTAAGGGCCGCCTGTCCGCAAGCCGGCTTTGAGGTAAGGCCCTACACCTCACCCGGTGACAGAGACTTGGCCACGGCGCTGGGCAAATCGTCCGTGCCCGATGACTTCTTCA